>JAAYBE010000400.1 GCA_012719015.1 Actinomycetota bacterium | reverse complement strand
TTCATCCCGGTGGTGCTCCGTCTGTGCACACCTCACTGAGCAGGTTTGACATCGCGTCGCGAGGGTCATACCATACGCGGCTGTGCGAACTTGGCACTCTCATCCCATGAGTGCCAACGTCAGACTCGAACGAGGCCACCATGTACACCACAAGGAGGGTTGCTGCATGAAGCTCAAGCCGCTTGAGGACCGCGTCATCATCAAGGCGGTCCAGGAGGAGGAGAGGACCGCCAGCGGCATCGTGCTCCCCGACACGGCCAAGGAGAAGCCGATGCTCGGAGAGGTCGTCGCCGTCGGCGACGGCAAGTGGGACGAGGACGGCAAGAAGCGCGTCCCGATGGACGTCAAGAAGGGCGACAAGGTCATCTACGGCAAGTACGCGGGCACCGAGTACAAGACCGTCGATGGCGACGAGCTCCTGATCCTGCGCGCCAGCGAGATCCTGGCCGTAGTCGAGAAGTAAGAAGGGAGGCTGACGACTTTGGCTAAGGAACTCAGGTACGACGACGAAGCCAGGCGCTCGCTCGAGCGCGGCGTGAACGCGCTCGCCGACGCCGTGAAGATCACCCTCGGCCCCAAGGGCCGGTACGTGGTGCTCGACAAGAAGTACGGCGCGCCGACGATCACCAACGACGGCGTCACCATCGCCCGTGAGATCGAGGTCGAGGACGCGTTCGAGAACCAGGGCGTGCAGCTGGTCAAGGAAGTCGCGACCAAGACCAACGACATCGCCGGCGACGGCACCACCACCGCCACCCTGCTCGCGCAGGCGATCGTGCGTGAGGGCCTGCGCATGGTGACCGCCGGGGCCAACCCGATGGCCATCAAGCGCGGCATCGAGCAGGCCGTCGACGAGGCCGTGGTCGCCATCCAGAAGCAGAGCAAGGAGATCTCCGGCAAGGAGGAGATCGCCCGCGTGGCCACCATCTCCGCCCGCGACCGCGCCGTCGGCGACGTCATCGCCGACGCCATCGAGAAGGTCGGCAAGGACGGCGTCGTCAACGTCGAGGAGAGCAACACCTTCGGCCTCGATCTCGAGTTCACCGAGGGCATGCAGTTCGACAAGGGCTACCTCAGCCCGTACATGGTGACGGACTCCGACCGCATGGAGGCCGTGCTCGAGGAGCCCTACATCCTCATCGCCAACCAGAAGATCGGCGCCGTGCAGGACCTCCTCCCGGTCCTCGAGAAGGTCATCCAGCAGGGCAAGCAGCTCCTCATCGTCTCTGAGGACGTCGAGGGCGAGGCTCTCGCGACCCTGGTCGTCAACAAGCTGCGCGGCACGTTCACCAGCGTGGCCGTCAAGGCTCCGGGCTTCGGCGACCGCCGCAAGCGCATGCTCGAGGACATCGCCATCCTCACCGGCGGCGAGGTCATCACCGAGGAGATGGGCCTCAAGCTCGACAACACGCAGCTCTCGCAGCTCGGCCGCGCCCGCAAGGTCGTCGTGACGAAGGACAACACCACCATCGTCGACGGCGCCGGCGACACCGAGAACATCAAGGGCCGCATCAAGCAGATCAAGAGCGAGATCGAGACCACCGACTCCGACTTCGACCGCGAGAAGCTCCAGGAGCGTCTCGCCAAGCTGGCCGGCGGCGTCGCCGTCATCAAGGTCGGCGCGGCGACCGAGGTCGAGATGAAGGAGACCAAGCACCGCGTCGAGGACGCCCTCAACGCCACGCGCGCCGCCCTCGAGGAGGGCATCGTGCCGGGCGGCGGCGTCGTGCTCGTCAACGCCGTCTCCTCGATCAAGGTCGACAAGAAGTCGGACGACGTCGACTTCCGCTCCGGCAAGCAGATCATCGCCCGCGCGCTCGAGGAGCCGCTGCGCCAGATCGCCGAGAACGCCGGCATGGAAGGCTCGGTCGTGGTGAACAAGGTCAAGACGCTCAAGCCGGGCGAGGGCCTCAACGCCGAGAAGGGCGAGTACGAGGACATGGTCAAGGTCGGCATCATCGACCCCGCCATGGTCACCCGTTCGGCGCTGCAGAACGCGGCCTCGATCGCCAAGAACATCCTGACCACCGAGTGCATCGTGGCCGACAAGCCGGAGGAGAACGCCGGCGGCGGCATGCCGGGCGGCGGGATGCCTCC
>JAAYBE010000399.1 GCA_012719015.1 Actinomycetota bacterium | reverse complement strand
TGGCGGAGGTCCCGGCCGTGGCCCGGGCGCTGGCGGCCACAGCCGGGTCACCGCCGCTCGAGATCGTCGCGTTCGGCCGACAGCAGGTCCTGTACACACGCGACCTGCTCGGCCGTGTCGAAGGGCTCTACGAGGCGCCCGGCCCCGGGGAGCACGTCCCTCTCGTGCTCGAGGACGCCAAGGGCTTCGTGTTCCCCGCCATGGCGGGTACGGGCGGCACCCGGATCTTCAACGCCCGGGTCACCAACCTCGCCCCCAACCTGGCGGAACTGCACGCCGCCGGCGTCGGCACCTTCATCGTCGAGTCATCGGCCATGGACGCGGCCGAGCGCGCCGCCTTCGCGGAGGGCGGCCTCGAGGCGCTCGCCCCGTTCGCCTCACGGGAGCGCTCCACGACGGGCCATCTGTTCCGGGGCGTCGCCTGAGCACGCCCGGCCCGTCGGCGGCCCTGTGCTATCATCCATCGCGGCCGCGCCGTCGGCGCCGGCTCCCGGGCGCGGCGCCGCCGCCGGCCCCGCGCCAGCGTCCGCCGGCCGGCCGCAACCACCGTCCCCGCAGGAAAGGAAGAGACGTGGCGGACCCGCGCCTCCTCGACGACCTCCTGGTCGGCGCCGTCGACGTGCTCCCCGAGGGGGCGCTCGAGGCCAAGCTGGACCTGGCCGAGCGCGAGCGCCGACCGCTGCGCGTCAAGCTCGGCGTGGACCCCACCGCCCCGGACATCCACCTCGGTCACACAGTCGTCCTCAACAAGCTGCGCCAATTCCAGGACGCGGGCCATGTGGCGGTGCTGATCATCGGCGACTACACGGCTCGCATCGGTGACCCATCGGGGCGGAGCAAGACGCGGCCGCGCCTCGACGGGGCCGTCATCGACGCCAATGCGGAGACGTACAAGGAGCAGGCGTTCCGGGTGCTCGACGACGACCCGGAGAGGCTCGAGATCCGCTACAACGGGGAGTGGCTCGCGCCGCTGACCATGGAGCAGCTGTTCGAGATCACGGCGACGACCACGGTCGCCCGCATCCTGGAGCGCGACGACTTCGCCAGGCGCTGGGCCGCGCACCAGCCCATCAGCATGCTGGAGATGCTCTATCCGTTCGCCCAGGGCTACGATTCCGTGGCCGTCAGGGCCGACATCGAGCTCGGCGGCACCGACCAGGTGTTCAACCTGTTCATGGGACGCGACCTCCAGACCTACTTCGGGCAGGAGCCCCAGGCCGTCCTGACCATGGACATCCTGCCGGGCACCGACGGCGTGGAGCGCATGAGCAAGAGCGTGGGCAACTACATCGGCGTGGACGAGGACCCCCGCGACATGTACGGCAAGGTCATGAGCATCCCCGACGCCGCGATCCTGACCTACTTCCGGCTGCTCACACCGCACCACGCCGACGAGCTCGCCGCGCTGCAGCGGGAGTACGACGAGGGCGCCGTCAATCCGCGCGACCTGAAGGCGCGCCTCGCGCGCGAGATCATCACGCGGTTGCGCGGCGCCGAGGCCGCGGCGGCGGCGGAGACCCACTTCGACACCGTCTTCCGCCGCCGCGAGTCCGCCGCCGACCTGCAGGCGCTCGAGCTCCGGCCCGACGACGTCGAGGAGGGCGGTGGGGTCTTCCTGCCGGCCGTGCTCGAGCGCTGGTTCGGGCAGACGCGCAGCGAGTGGCGGCGGCGCATCGTCCAGGGCGGCGTGAGCCTGGACGGCGAGCCGGTCTCCGCCCTCGCCGTCCCCGTCGCCGCCCTGGCCGGCAGGCACCTCAAGGCCGGCAAGTCGGCCACGGCGCAGGGCGTGGTCAGGGGCCTGTAGCGGCCACGCGGCACGTCCTGAGGGGGATCTTCGCGCAACAGGTTGACACGCCCTTTTCAGCGGGTATACTCCCTGAGCGCTTCAGGAGTCCGCTCGTCGCAGGCACCGTCCGGACGATGACCAGGAGCGCGGATCGTTTGAACGG
>JAAYBE010000007.1 GCA_012719015.1 Actinomycetota bacterium | reverse complement strand
GGAGAGCGTCGCCATGCTGCGCTCGTGCACCTCCGGAGTGCTGGCGGTACACGGAGACGGCGGGTACCCCTACGCCGTCCCGCTCAGCTACGCCTACGACGACGGCAGGTTGTTCTTCCACTGCGCCGCCGCGGGCCACAAGCTCGACGCCATCGCGCGGAGCGATAAGGTCTCGTTCTGCGTCATCGCCGCCGACGAGGTCGCACCCAGCACGTTCACGACGCGCTTCCGCAGCGCGGTCGTCTTCGGCCGCGCGCGCGTGCTCACCGACGACGCCCAGCGGCGACACGCGCTCGAGTGCCTGGCGAAGAAGTACTCCCCCGATCACCTCGGAGCGGCGGACGCCGAGATCGAGCGCGAGTGGAGGCGGGTCTGCGTACTCGAGCTCGTCATCGAGCACATGACGGGCAAGGCGGCGATCGAGATCGTCAGGGAGCGCGGCTGACGGGCGGCGCGCCGCCTTGGGCGCCGGCAGGGCACTCCAGAGTCTCACCGCGGCAAGGGGCAGGGCGAGCGCCGGGAGCCGGCGCTACGGTGTCTGCTCGACGACCTCGTATCCGCAGTAGCCGAACGCCGCCGGCATCGCGAGTCCCGGTGCGCGCGCGGGGGCGATACGCGAGCGCTTGAGGATCTCCGTCGCCGGCGCTCTGCCGAGGCAGACCTGGATCCCGCTCCGCTCGCGCCGGTGCCTGTGCGGAGCGGGGCACATGAGCTGACGCGGCCGGCCTGTCGCTCAAGGGCAGGCCGTCCGGCGTTCTGCTCTCCGTGCTTGCCGGGCAGGCCGGCCACGGGCGGGGAAGCCCTCGACGGTCACTGCCCGCTCTCGCCCTGGACGATGTCGGGGAAACCGGGACCGAGGTGCATGCTGATCGTGCACTCGTAGCTGCCGTTCAGGTCGCCCGACGCGGCGTACTCGAAGTCGCCGGGGCCGCTGCCCAGCGCGAGCGGCGCGCCCGTCACCGCGTTGCGGAGACGCGGCGCGCCCCGCCAGCTCCAGAAGACGCCACCGGGCAGCAGATCGGCGCGTGGCGGGAAGGCCCCACCGTGTCCGCGGGCCCACTTGAAGACGGAGTGCAGTAGGGTCTCAGCCTGCTGGTCCATGGTCGGCTCGGCGAACAGCGCGCGCAACTGGGCATCGAGCTCGGCCTCGCCGCCGGTCGCCTTGGTGAAGACGACGACGTCGGGCGTGGTGAACCCGCCGCCCTCCTTCGGCAGGCGCCCGAGGAAGGCGAGCGTGCCGTCGGGCTTGGCCCAGAACTCCTCGCGCTCGATCTCACGACCGCCCTGGTAGTGGTGGCGCACCAGGCGGTCGCCTTCCACGACCATCGCGGCGCGGGCGCTCCTCGGCGGCCACCAGAGGAAGTAACGGCCCTCGGCCTCGTGGATGCGGATGAGCTTCGGCGGCTGCCGGTCCGCCGGGGAGCGCCAGTAGCCCACCGCGGCGCTGGGCGGCGGGGAGGCCGTGCCCGAGTCCGCCGGGGACGAGCCGCAGCCGCCCGTCGTCAGGGCCAGCAGGACGACGCCGGCGACGGCCGCCGCCGCCGCGGCCACCCACCGGCGGCAAGACAACGACAGGGGAGCGCGTATCATCGCCCACTCCTCCACGGCTCTGCCCGGCGCTGTCATGGACAAGCCGCGGCACAGCCTTCGCCCAAGTCGATCCTACCCGCCGGCGCTCCACTCGACACGCCTCCCGGACGACTACGCGAGTGTCGCAGGCAGGAGGTCGCACGGCGTGGCCGGCTCGAACCCGGGCACCGTGTTGCCCGGGAAGATGCCGCCATCCTCCAGGCGCGACCTGTGGACCGGTGCCCCCCGCGAAGATCGAGGTCCCCGAGCGGCACCCAGAACACGCTGGGGCTCGTCGCCGGGTCGAGGTGTGGTCACGCCCCGCCCTCGAGCACGACCGACAGGGGCTCCGCGAAGCGGCGCGTCGTCACGCCGGCCAGACGGAACAGGGTGCGGGCCGCCACGCCGGCGTCGGAGTCGCGGTACTTGTCGGAGAGGAAGACGACCTCGGTGATGCCGGATTGGATGATCGCCTTGGCGCACTCGTTACAGGGGAAGAGCGTCGTGTAGAGCGTGCACCCGGCGAGGTCGGCGCTGTTGCGGTTGAGGATCGCGTTCAGCTCGGCATGGCAGACGAACGGATACTTGGTCTCGAGCGGCGCGCCCTCGCGGGCCCAGGGAAGCTCGTCGTCGGAGGCGCCGCGGGGAAAGCCGGCGTACCCGACCGCCACGATGCGCCGCCGCGGGTCGACGATGCAGGCGCCGACCTGCGTGTTCGGGTCCTTGCTGCGCTGGCCGGAGAGCAGGGCGACCGCCATGAAGTACTGCTCCCAGGAGAGGTAGTCCTCGCGTTTGCCGCTCACGCCGCGCTGCTTTCGGTCCGCATGCCGCATCGCCGGGGCGAGGTGCTCAGCTCCGCCGGCCGAGGTAGACGTCGATGCGTCCGGCGAGGTCGTCGGTCGCGACCTCTTCCAGCCCGCCGTTGGTCGTCCTGCCGGTGTGGAACGCCTCGAGGCCGGCGCCCTCCAGGAAACAGCGGACGAGCCTGATGCTGCCGCCGTGGGTCACGAGCAGCGCCGTGCGGCCGTCCAGGGCGCAGTCCCGCAGGCAGGCGAGCACACGGCGTTGTTGCGCCGCCAGGCTCTCGCCGCCGGGGAAACGGAAGGTCTCGGGGTGTTCGCGGTAGCGCGCCCAGCCCTCGGGATCGTCCCGGATGATGGAGCTGAAGCGACGCGTCTCCCACTCCCCACGGTGCGTCTCGGCGAGCCGGGGGTCGACGACGAGCGGGAGCTCGCCGCCGAGCTGCGCATGCACGAGCTCGGCGGTCTGTCTCGCGCGCACGAGATGGCTGGTCACGATGAGCTCGATACCGCGCCCGACCAGTCCACGGCCGAGCTCGCGGGCCTGGTTGCGGCCGGCCGCGTTGATCTCCACCTCGGCCCAGCCCTGGCAGCGGGCCGGCTCGAGGTTCCAGTCCGTCTGGGCGTGGCGGGCGAGAAGGATGGTCATGATCGGCGGCCTCGTGAGGGGCTCCGGAGCGACCCTAATGGAACGTGAGCAGCGTGTCGCCGCGCACGCCCAGACGGAGCGTCTCCACGGAGACGACCTCCTCGGGCAGGATGTTCCCCAGGTTGACGTTGGCGCCGAACTGCCTGACGAACCAGACCTGCTGCTTCTTGACCGGCGCCTCGAAGATGATCTGCGAGATGTCGAAGGCGGTGCGGATCTCTTCCAGCAGGCCGTCCTTGATGTCGCCGTCGGGACGGTAGATGCCCGCGGTGCCGCTCTCGCGCCCCTCGGTGATGACCTTCCACGCGCCTGCCTCCAGCTCCCGCCGGATGGAGTCGACCCAGCGCGTGGGGGTGATGACTTTGGCGTCGTCCTTGCTGCCCACCTCGCTGAGCACTCTGTAGCGGCTCGTCAGCCGGCGCAGGATGGCGAGCTTGTCCTGCTCGGCCATCTCTATGGTGCCGTCGGAGATCTCGACGTGGGTCATGCCACAGGCGTCCACCAGGGCGAGGTACTCCTCGAGCTTGCCCTGCCGCACGCAGAGCTCGAAGAACGTGCCGCCGAAGCAGACCGGGATGCCGCGCCCGAGGTACAGGGCGACCTTGTCCCTGAGGCGGGGGGTGACCACGGCGGTGCCCCACCCCAGCTTGACGATGTCGACGAGGTCGCCGGCCACGTCGAGGAACTGCCGCACCTGGTCCAGGCTGAGTCCTTTGTCGAGCACGTGCGTGAGCCCGCTCTCACGGGGCTTGGTGGTGCGCTCAGGGAGAGTCAGGAACTCGAACATCGGTCGCCCTTTCGTGGTCCGCGCGTCGCATGTCGCGACGCGTGCCCGATGGTAGCAGACGGTCCGGCCGGCGCCGCCTCGGCGTACTGCTCGCGGAAGTACGCGAGCAGCGCCTCGGCGGCCCTGCTCAGTACCCGGGTCCGGGAGCGCACGGTGTAGAAGTCGCGCAGGATGCGGAACCCCTCGACGGAGACCACGCTCAGCGTGCCGTGCTCGAGGTCTGGGCCGATCGCCCAGCGGCTGAGGAAGGTCACGCCGCCGCCGGCGATCGCCGCCTGCTTGGCCGATTCCATGAGGCCCATCTCCATGACGATGTTGAGACGCTCGGGGCGCACTCCCGCGCGACGCAGATGCTCTTCGACCACGCTGCGGACTCCCGCCCCCTGCTGTTGCATGAGATGCGGCTCCGCGACCAGCTCCTCGAGAGTCACCGTCGGGCGTGCCGCCCAAGGATGCCCCGGCGCGCACACCAGCACGATCTCGTCCCGGGCGAGGGGTTCGGCGACCAGCTCGGGACGCGGGGTCACGGCGCCGACCGCACCGATCTCGAACTCGCGGGAGAGCACACGCTCGATCACGGTGTGCGTGTCGTCGACGTGGAGCGAGATACTCACGCCCGGATACTCCCGCTTGAACCGCGTGAGCATCGCCGGCAGGACGTTGTCCCCGGGGCCGGTGGACGCGCCGACGAGGACACGTCCGGCCACCAGCTCGCCGAGGTCGAGGATCTCGGTGTGGATGCGCTCATCGAGGTCGAGGATCTCGCGACCGTAGCGGTACAGGACCTGGCCGGCGTCGGTCGGGACCACGGTGCGCCGTGAGCGGTCGAGGAGGACGGCCTCGAGCTCGCGCTCGAGGCTGCGGACCTGCTGACTGGCGGCAGGCTGGGTGATCCGCATCTCGTCGGCGGCGAGCGAGAAGCTCTTGCGCTCGACGATGCGGCAGAAGAGGCGGATCTGCCGGATGTCCATAAGGGAAGCTTATTCCAGTGACAACCGTGACGCCAGCCCCGTACTGCCGCCGGATCGGACCGGGGCGCGGTCGTCCCTGCCGGTCGTCCCTTCAGAAGGGCGGGCGCGGCTCTTCCGCCGCCTCACGGACGAGGCGGCTGAGGCGCGCCCGCCGGGCGCGGCGGCGCGCCAGTCGCAGCAGCCGGTCTGCGAACAACCAGGGATCGCGAGGGACGGAGACGGCGGTCCGTCGGTCCTTCTTGCGCAGCGCGATGTCGTCCGGGCCGACGATGCGCCGGAGCCGACCGTCGCCGAGCAGGGACGCCTCCACGGGGTCGGCGGAGGTCGAGAGCGTGTAGGCCGGCGTCCCGAGAGCCGCGGCCTCGCGCAGCATGGCGCCGCCCAGCCCGACGACGAAGTCGGCCGCAGCCAGCACGCCGACGGCGTCGGTGAGCCCGTCGGGGACCAGCACGTCGGGCAGGCCGAGTCCCAACAGGCGCCGCCGCTGCTCGTGATCGCGCGCCGCGACCACGAGTGTGAGGTTGCGACGTCCGGCGAGGCCGATGAGCAGGCGGACGAGCGTGGCCTCGTCGCGCAGCGCGGCCGCGTCGCTCGCCGCACGCGAGGGCGGGGCCGCAGGGCGCACCACGCCGACCACGTGCCGTCGGGGCACTCCGAGGCGCGTCAGCGCGTCCGGGTCCGGCTGCGCGTCGTGCAGGTAGTACTCCTCCTTGAAGCCGGGGTAACGGAAGAGCTTGCTGCGCGTCACCCCCATGCCCGTGAGGCCCGCCACGGGCACCGCCTCGGGGACGGCAACCTCGTCGACCAGCCGGACGTTGACGAGGTTGCCTCGCCCGAGGCGGTCAGGGTCGAGGAACGTCATCTGGGGGATCGCCAGGGTCCAGGCGGTGAACACGAAATCGCTGGCGTGGCTGCCGGCGGCCACGTCGCAGCGACCGCTCGCCGCGGAGCCGAGCAGTTGCGCCGTCCGATTCGCCAGGCCGACGGCGCGCGCCCCGAGGCCGCCGCCGCGATGACGGATCGTGAGCAGACCACCGAGGCCGTACCGCCGCAGGACGAGATCGGCGCCGGCGAAGCGGCGCGCCGTGAGCGTCACGGCGTGACCGGCCTCCTCCAGACGGCGCACCACCGGCGCGAAGAACACGACTGCGGGGGCGTCGGTGATGTCCACCCAGATCCTCATCACGTCACCGGTTCGGCGCCGTCCGCAAGGCGCCTGCCGCTGCCGGCGCCAGATGTCGTCCGCTCAGGTGACGGCAGCGGCTCTTCGACGACGGGGCACGACGCCATGGCCGGGCGCAGGGCTCGTCCGGCGTCCGCGGCGCCCTCAGGCCAGCCCAGCCGCCACGGCCGCGGCCACCTCCGCGACCTGCTCGCGTGTCAGGTTGGGGTGCATGGGCAGCGCCAGGTTGGTCGCCGCCGCCTCGTCCGTGTGGGGGAGGTCGCCCGCCTTGTGGCCCAAGTCGGCGAACGCCGGCTGCAGGTGTGCGGGCGTCGTGTAGTAGGCGGCGCAGTCCACCTGGCGCTCCCTGCAGGCGGCGGCGATGTCGTCACGTCGCGGATGACGGATCACATAGAGGTGGTAGACGTGGGTGAGGCCGTCGGGGACGGCGGGCCGCACGATCTCGTCCGGGAGAAGCTCGTCGTACCATTCGGCCACCAGCGCCCGGCGGCCGTTCCACTCATCGATGACCTCGAGCTCGAGGCGCAGGATCGCCGCCTGGACCTCGTCCAGACGCGAGTTGAAGCCGATGTCGGTGAACGTCTTCTTGTCCTTACTGCCGTGGAAGCGGAGCTCGCGGACGCGCTGCACGAGGGCCTCGCTGTGGCCTGTGACCAGGCCGCCGTCGCCGAACCCGCCGAGGTTCTTGGTGGGGAAGAAGCTGAAGACGCCGAGATCGCCGAGGCCGCCGGCGCGACGTCCGTCGTACGTCGCGCCCCACGCTTGGCAGGCGTCCTCGATCACGGCCAGGCCGTGCGCCTTCGCGACCGCGTCGATGGCGTCGGCGGCGCAGGGGAGGCCGAAGAGGTCGACCGGCATGATCGCCCTGGTCCGTGAGGTGACGGCCGCCTCGACGGCGGCCGGGTCCATGGTGAGCGTGTCCGGCAGGATGTCGACGAACACGGGCCTGGCGCCGGTCTGGGCGATGGCCTCCGGTGTGGCGTAGAACGTGAAGGGCACGGTGATCACCTCGTCGCCCGGCCCGACATCCAGCGCGCGGAGCGCGATCGTGAGACCGTCGGTGCCGTTGGCCACGCCCACGGCTCCGGTCGTGCCGAGAAAAGCGGCGGCCTCATCCTCGAAGCCCTTGACGTTCGGCCCCAGGATCACCCGTCCGCTGCGCAGCACCGCGAGCACGGCGGCCTCGATGCGGTCCTGCAGCTCGGCGTATTGCCCTTTGATGTCCATGAGTCCGACGGCCATGTGGAACGCCTCCTTGCGGGCGGGGAGAGTCGAGCCCGCAACCTACCACAGCCGGTCGCGAGCGGGCCACTGGAGCGCAGTGTCGTCTCCGCCGTCCGCTCAGTGCTCGCCCGCCCACCCGCCGGTACGGTACGCTTGCCGGCATGATGCAGTCGATCATCGATCCGGTGGTCCAGTGGGCGACCGCGCTCATCGGCGACTGGGGCCTGACCGCGGTCTTCGTGCTCATGGCGCTCGAGAGCGCCGGCATCCTCGTCCCGAGCGAGGCCATCATGCCTTTCGCCGGCTTCGCCGTGAGCGAGGGCGACATGACGCTGCTCGGCATCACCGTCGCCGGGGTGCTGGGCAACCTCGTCGGCTCCTGGATCCTGTACTGGATCGGCCTGTACGGCGGGCGCCCGTTCATCGACAAGTACGGAAGGTATGTGCTGCTGCGTCATCATCACGTGGAGCTGGCCGAGCGCTGGTTCGCCCGCTACGGACCGGTCGCCGTCTTCTTCAGCCGCTGCCTGCCGATCGTGCGCACCTTCATCTCGTTGCCCGCCGGCGTCGCCGGGATGCCGTTCTGGCGGTTCACCCTCTACACCCTGCTCGGGTGCATTCCATGGGTGTTCTTCCTGGGCTGGCTGGGTGTGCGGATGGGCGAGCACTGGGAGGACATCCGCGGGTATCTGCATCTCGCCGATTACGCGGTGGTGGCGGCCGTCGTCGTCGCCGTCCTGTGGATGTATTTCAGGTGGCGGAAGACCCGGGGACGGGACCGGCCCGGGCCGGAGGAGTACGGAGACGAGGCATGAACGCGGGCCGCGACGCCGCTCCGAGTTGTCGCGTCAGGGTCCCGGCGACCACGGCCAACATCGGCCCCGGCTTCGACTGCCTGGGGCTCGCCCTCGACCTGTGGAACGAGGTCCGGTTCAGCCTCGAAGGCGACGGCGTCCTGGCGACCGCCGAGGGTGTGCCGGAGCCCGGTCTTCCGCGCGACGAGCGCAACCTGGTGGCACGCGCCTTCCTGCGGCTCTGTGAGGAGGCGGGCGTCGCCGCGCCGCCCGGACTCCGCATCCACTCCCGCATCCGTGTGCCCATGGACTCCGGCCTGGGATCGAGCTCCACGGCCATCGTGGCCGGCCTGCTCGGCGCGAACACGCTGATGGGCCGGCCGTTCGGGCGCGACCGCCTGCTCGAGCTGGCCGCCGACATCGAGGGGCACCCCGACAACGTCGCGGCCGCCCTGCTCGGCGGCCTCACCATCGTCGTGCAGAAGGGTGAGCGGCTGCTCACGAAGAAGATCCTCGTCCCCGAAGTCCACGTGGCTCTCGCCGTGCCCGACCTGCCGTTCAGTACGGGTGTCGCCAGGGCCGGACTGCCCACCGAGGTCTCCATGGCCGACGCCGTGTTCAACCTGCAGCGTACGCCGCTGGTGGTCGAGGCGCTTCGCACCGGCGACTACGAGCTCCTGAGTCAGGTCATGGACGACCGCCTGCATCAGGCGTCGCGGCTCAAGCTGATCCCGGGGGCGCGCGCGGCGTGGGCCGCGGCCCAGAACGCCGGCGCCGCCGCGGTCGCCGTCTCCGGCTCCGGGCCGAGCCTCGTCGCCTTCGTCGGCCTGGCGACAGACGCCACTCGCGTGGCACGCGTGATGGCGGAGGCCTTCGCGGCCGAGGGCGTGACGGCCACTCCGCTCGGCCTGAGCGCCTCGGCCGCCGGCGCCACCGTCTCTGCGTGACGTCGCGTCCCGGCCGGGATCCGGTCCGGCGGGATGGGCACGCGCCTGCAGGGGTAGATAGACGGCATGAGCCTGGGATTCGAACTGGTCGACCACACCGCGGACATCGGCGTGAGGGTCTGGGGTCCGACGGCGGCGGAGGTCTTCGAGGAGGCGGGACGCGCCCTGTTCTCGCTCGTGTGCGATCCGCTCCGCGAGGGGGAGCTCGAGGAGGTCGAGCTTGAGCTCGAGGCGGAGGCCGCGGACCTGCTTCTCGCCGCGTGGCTCAACGAGCTCCTCTACCTCTTCGAGGCGCGGCAGCTGGTGCTCACGGAGTTCGAGGTGCGTGAGCTCGGAGAGCGTCGGCTGCGGGCGAGGGTGGCCGGGGAGCCGCTCGACGTCGGCAGGCACATCATGTGCGGCGGCGTGAAGGCGGCGACCCTCCACGAGCTCCGCCTCGAGCAGCGCAGCGCCGGCTGGGAGGGCTTCGTCGTCCTCGATGTGTAGGGGCCTGCGACGGTGGTCGTGCGCGGGTGACGGTGCATGTGATGCGTGTCGAGCGGAGAGACGAGTTCGTCTACGAGATCCCCCAAGAAGGCCCGATGCGCGTCCCGGGGCGCGTATATGCGCACCCAGGTCTCTTCATGCAGGCGGGCCATGAGGAGGCGCTGCAGCAGGTCGCGAACGTCGCCACGCTGCCGGGCATCCTGCGCGCCAGCATCGCGATGCCGGACATCCACTGGGGCTATGGGTTCCCGATCGGCGGGGTGGCCGCCATGGACGCCGCGGACGGAGTCGTCTCGCCGGGCGGCGTCGGCTTCGACATCAACTGCGGCGTGCGGCTGGTGCGGACGGGGCTCGGCGTCGACGAGGCCAAACCGCGGCTCGACGCGCTCATGCACCAGCTGATGAGAGGGGTCCCGCAGGGCACCGGACCTCACGGGGCGCTGGAGCTCAGGGAGAGCGAGCTGAAGCGGCTCTGCGAAGAGGGGGCCGCGTTCCTCGTCCGCCGGGGTTGCGCCACCGGGGACGACCTCGCGCATACAGAGGAGGGCGGGTCCATGTCCGGCGCCGACGTGTCCGCCGTGAGCGGCAAAGCGCTGGCTCGCGGTCGCGGGCAGGTGGGCAGCCTCGGCTCCGGCAACCACTTCCTTGAACTTCAGGTGGTGGATCGGGTACTCGACCAGCGGGCCGCAGCCGCCTTCGGCGTCGGCGCAGGACAGGTGGCGGTGATGATCCACTCCGGCTCGCGGGGGCTCGGCCATCAGGTCTGCACCGACTACGTGGGCCGGATGGCGGGCGCAGCCGCGCGCGCCGGTATCGACCTGCCGGACAGGCAGCTTGCCTGCGCGCCGCTCGATTCGGCAGAGGCCCGTGAATACCTCGCTGCGATGGCCTGCGCCTGCAACTTCGCGTTCGCCAACCGACAGATGATCATGCACCAGGTGCGCGGCGCCTTCGAGCAGGTGTTCCGTCGCAGTTGGGAGCGTCTCGGCGTGGAGCTCGTCTACGACGTGGCGCACAACATCGCCAAGCGGGAGGTGCATCCGGTCGACGGCGAGGAGCGCGCCGTCCTCGTGCATCGCAAGGGGGCCACGCGCGCGTTCGGCCCCGGAGACCCCGACGTGCCCGCCGGGTACCGGGAGGTCGGCCAGCCGGTGATCATCCCGGGTGACATGGGCCGCGAGAGCTGGCTGCTCGCCGGGACCGAGACGGCGAGGCGCGAGACGTGGGGGTCCACGTGTCACGGGGCCGGCCGCCTGCTCTCCCGGCACGCGGCCCGCAAGGTCCGCTCCGGCGCCGAGGTGCGGCGTGAGCTCGAGGGCGCCGGCATCGTGGTCAAGTGCGCGTCGACGGGTTCGCTGGCGGAGGAGGCGCCGTTCGCCTACAAGGACGTGGCCGACATCGTCGGGGTCGTCGACGCCGTCGGCCTCGCACGCAAGGTCGCCCGTCTGCGGCCCCTCGGGGTGCTCAAAGGCTGAGGCGTGAGCGGGGCGGCCGCTCCCCGGTCGCCCGCGAAGCAGGTCTCAGCCGGACTGCAGCCGCTCGGCTTCCTGCTTGGTCGTCTCGACGATGGTCCTGTAGACCCGGACGAGCGCGTCCTGCGACAGCGGGCCGCCGTTGGCGCGCGTCAGCAGGGCGATCATCGAGCGCTCGCGCTCCGGGCTGTGCATCGGGATGCCGTGCTCGGCCTTGTGGCGCCAGAGCTCGTCGACCAGGGCGACCCGCCTGTTGATCAACTCGATGATGCGCAGGTCGTTCTCGCTGATCCGGTCGCGCAGCTGCGTCACGACCGGGTCGTCGCTGGGCGTGCTCACGGTGAGGGCCTTTCTGCGGGGAGGGGGCGCGGCCGCCGAACGCGGCGGGCGGCTAGTTCTGCGGCGGGTCGTCCGACCGGCCGTCGAACTCGTCGTCCTCCTCGTCTTCCTCGTCGTCCATCTCGTCGCTGTCGTCGTCCTCTTCGTCCTCGTCCACGGCATCCCGGTCGATGATGAACGCCTCGTCGTCGGCGGTGACCTCGGCGGTGCGGAAGTCGTCCGGAGAGACTCCCTCGAGGAAGTCACGGAAGCTCTCCACGATCTCCTCGGTGTCGTCCACCTCGCGCTCGAACTCGATGGCGTTCTCGTCGATCAGCTCGGTGCTGGCGAAGATCGGGGCGTCGGTCCGCACGGCCAGGGCGAGCGCGTCGCTGGGCCGCGAATCGATGTCCACCTCCTCGCCGTCTCTCTCGAGAGTGAGCCGGGCGTAGAACGTGCTCTCCTTGAGCTCGGTCACCGTGATACGAGTGACCTGGGCCCGGAAGGAGCCGATGACGTTGGTGAGGAGGTCGTGCGTCATGGGACGCGGCAGACTGGTGCCCTGCAGCTTGATGAGGATCGCCGCAGCCTCGGGATGCCCGATCCAGATGGGGAGGAAGCGATTGCCCTCCACGGTCTTGAGCAGCACGATGGGCTGTTTGCCGATGACGTCGAAGCTGACGCCGTAAATGACCATCTCCTGTACATCCATCATGCTCTGAGTATACGGCAAGGTGCGGCAGGCTCACACCGTGAGGTGAGGAGGATCCGGGCGAAGGCGATGATGTGCGCCCCCTCACGAAATACCGCCACGGGTCACGCCGCACCGCCTGCACGCCCGCCTCCGGGAGTCCGGGCTCGCGACCTGCGACCACGACCGGCGGGTCCGGGACATGATCGGTCACGGTTGACGCCTCCGGTCCGCGCTCGTAGACTCCAAGACCCCTGTGGGCGCATAGCTCAGTCGGTTAGAGCGCTTCTCTGATAAGGAAGAGGTCCCTGGTTCGAATCCAGGTGCGCCCACCAGTCGTCTTCGGGCTGACTCTCCGCGTGCGCTTACGCCGCTCCTGGGACCTCCGCACAGCGTGCCGCCGTGTCCGTCCAGAGCATCGAGGGGTCGCTGTCGTCCCTGGAGCGCACCAGCCGTCGGACCATGCGGACGGTCGTGCCGTCCCGTCCTGAGCAGATGTGCACACTGTCCATGAGGCGCTCCATCAGGAACAGACCACGGCCGTGCGGCGAATCCACGTTCGGCGCCGCGATCCTCGACGCGGGGGGCGAGAACCCGGCGCCGCGGTCCCGGACCTCGACCGCGGCTTCAGCCTGCGTGACCCGCGCGGAGACGCGGACGACGTCGCCGCCGCCATGCGCAAGGGCGTTGACGAACGCCTCGTCCGCGGCCAGCACCACCTGGGCGACGACCGCCGGCTCGACCGCGCGCCGGACCAGGAAGGCGCGGAGCGCGCGGCGCATCCGTGCGGCGGACGCGCGGTGCGACGGATAGACGACCTCCAGCGTCTCGGCTGGACTGGTCGCGGTGTCGACGTTGAGGTCGAGTCTGTTCACGGGGGCCGCCTTCGCGGAAGCCGTATGCGTGGCCGTCACGTTCTTCATCGGCCGGAGCGGTCTCCGGGATGATGGGGCGAACGTCCAGGATCGAGGCGCGACGAGGCCCACGGTATAGACTGCGGCGGCAGCCGAGACGGAGGAGGAGCTTGAGATGAGGATCCGAGGCGAGGCGCTCGAGTTGGCGTTCAGGGTGGTATTGAGCTGCCCCTGTCCGGTCACGCCGGAGCAGGATGCGGCGGTCTTCGACTGCCTGCGCCGGTCGGCCGCGGATGAGGCGGTGGACTACGCGCGCGTGCTCGCCGCCTTCGACTCGAGCGACACGCCGTACCACGGGCTGGCCGCTTTCGTCGGCTGGATGGTCGACGACGAGGACGCGGTCATCGAGCGCCATCACGTCCTGCGTTGTCACGCCTCCAGCTACCACTGGGAGGCCGTCGTCGCCACGCTCGGGGGCAAGTCCCGGAGCGTCTCGTCGGTCTCGTCGTACCTCCTCTCGCACACCATCGTGCCCGTGTCGGTGGAGGTCGGGGAGGGCGGTGCAGCGGTGGCTCGCTACCGGTACGACGGCGGCACGGCGGACTTCGACAACATCTTCCTCCCGGCCGAGTACGATCCCGGGTCGGCGCCGCTCTGGGCCTTCCATCTGGGGACCGTGCTCAGCCCGCTCAGCGACTCTGAAGCGGCGCTGGTGTCGCGCCTCAACGAGGCCAACGACCAGCTCGTGCTGCACCGCGCGCGCGTCCCCGCGGTCGACTACGCCGACTTCGAGCTGCAGGGGGATTACGCGGAGTTCAGCCGCCGGCGTCACGGACGGTTCTGGGGAGCCGCCGGTTGACGACGCGGACCGCCGTTTGACGACACCGCGGCCTGGCGCGGTTGACGCGTCACCAGGCCGCGGTCGGGCTCAGGCGGGTCGGCGCCGGAGGAACTCCTGGAGGTGCGCCGTGGCTTCGGCGCCGGCCAAGGGGACGCCGTGGCCGGCGGCGATCACGCTCGGGCGGAGGCCGGCGAGGCGGACCGCCGAGGCGGTGGCCGCCAGCCAGCTCCAGGTGGTGATCCACGGCGGCCCGGCCAGCGTGCGCTCGCGACGCAGGAGCTTGAGCGGCGAGTTCAGGTCCAGGGTGACGAGCGCGTCGCCGGTGACGGCGACCCGGTCGGCGGAGCGCAGGAAGGCGACGTGGCCCGGCGTGTGGCCGGGAGTCGGGATCGCCTCCCAGCCCGGCAGGGACGGGAGCCCGACTCCGTGGGCCAGTGCTCGCACCTCGTCATGGAGGCTCGAGCGCGCGAGCGTCCGTTCCATCCGCGCGCGTCCCGCGAGCCGCAGCGCGGGCAGGATCGCCCAGCGGTCGAGCGGGCCCGCATAGTGCCGGATGGCCCTGGCGTCGCCGAGCGCGAGGGGCAGCTCAGCGGCGTGGATCCAGGCCCGGACCTCCCAGCGGCGCGCGAGCTCCGGCAGCGCCCCGACGTGGTCAGGGTGGGCGTGCGTGAGCAGCACGGTGCTGGGGCGCTCGCGGCCGAACAAGTACTCCGCAGCCCCGAGGATCGCCGGCGCGTCGTGTGCCCAGCCCGCATCCATGAGGCACCAGCCGGCCTCCCAGCGGACGAAGAACACGTTGGCCGAGCGGAGCAGCCCGCGTCCCAGCGCCAGCCAGAAGACCCCCTCGGCGATCTCACGCGGCGTGGTCGCTGTGTGACGATCGTCCGCTGCGCTTCCCATCCGTCTCCTTCGTGATCCACCGATCCGCCTACTGCGTTCTTACCCCGAGGACGAGTTGCTCCGTCGTGCAGCGGCCGCCCGTCCGGCCGGGCCTCGTGGGACGATCGGCGTGACAGGAGTACCACGGGACGGTGATGATGGCGGCAGGGACATCGGGGGACGAGGATGCCGGAAGACACAGGTCGCACACCGGAGCCGGAGCTGAAGAGGGCGCCGTCGAACTCCATCTGGGGCAGGCATGTGCGCCCCTGGCTCGGGCGCCGCGCCCGACGGGCGGACGAGAGGCTCACGGAGCGTCTCGGTGGTCCGGCCCGCCGGACCGTGATCATCCTCCTCGGTCTTGTACTGGGGCTGAGCGCCGCGGACACCAGTGCGGTCGGCGCGATCGCGCCTCAACTCCAGCCGGCGCTCGGCATCGGGGCCGCGCAGATCGGGCTGCTGGTCACGGCGTCCGCGCTCGTCGGAGCGCTGGCGGCGATCCCGTTCGGGCTCCTGGTGGACAAGACCCGGCGGGTCGACCTCCTGACGGCGAGCATCCTGCTCTGGGCCACGGCGGAGGTCCTGAGCGCGTTCTCGGCCTCCTACAACATGCTGCTGCTCGCCCGGCTGCTCCTGGGCGCCGTGACGGCGACGGCGGTGCCGGCCGTGGCGTCGCTCACCGGCGACTTCTTCGCCGCCGGAGAGCGAGGCCGCATCTACGGCTACATCACAGTCGGCGAGGTCGCCGGCGCGGGTGGCGGCATCGGTCTGGCCTCCTTCATCTCGGCGGCCCTGGGCTGGCGGGCCGCGTTCGTCTTCATGGCGCTCCCCAGCCTGATCCTCGCCTGGGCCCTGTGGAAACGCCTTCCCGAGCCTGCCCGCGGAGGGCAGAGCAGGCTGGAGCCGGGCGCGACCCGGATCATCTCCGTGGAGGAGGCGGGCCCTTCTCTCCGTCCTGTGGCCGAGGAGGAGCCCGGGCGGACCGACGACGTGGTCCTCATGGAAGTGCGTCGCCAGGGCGTCGAGCCCGATGCGGACCGGGTCGTGCTCACCGACCCGGCGAGGATGTCGCTGGGTCACGTGGTGCGGTATGTGCTCCGCGTCCGCACCAACGTCTACATCATCCTCGCCTCCTCCATGGGCTTTCTCTTCCTCGCCGGCCTGCGGACCTTCGGGGTGCTTTTCGCCCGCGGACATTTCGGCGTCGGACAGGCTGTGGCGACCCTGGTCCTGGGACTCGTGGGAGCGGGGTCGCTGCTCGGTCTGCTCACCTCCGGCCGTCTGGCCGACCGGCTGATCAGGCGAGGTCACATCAGCGCCCGCATCGTGGTCGCGGGTGTCGCGTTCGTGGTCGCGGCGGCGCTGCTGGTGCCGGCGCTCGTCACCACGAACGTCCTCGCCGCACTGGGCTTCTTCCTGCTGGCTTTCGCAGCTCTCGCGGCACCCAATCCCCCGCTGGACGCCGCCCAGCTCGACGTGATGCCGGCGCAGCTGTGGGGCCGCGCCCAGGGGGTCCGCTCGGCGCTGCGCAACACGCTCGAGGCGTTCGGCCCCCTGCTGTTCGGCCTGGTCGCGAGCCTCTTCATCACGGACGGCGCCGCGCTGCAGGAGGGAGCGTCGGAGGTCGTCCCGGGGCAGACCCGCGGACTTCAGATAGCTTTCCTGCTCACGTTGATACCGCTCGCCGGCGCCGGCATCCTGCTGCTTCGGACCCGCCGACACTACCCCGTGGACGTCGCCTCCGCGGGTGAGTCGGAGCGCCGCGGCAAGGAGCATCTGCGCGGCGGGCCGTGACCGGCGGATGCGCGCGGCGACCGGGCCCGGCGGCTGTTATCCTCAGACCATGGAGGCAGGTCGTCCGAGACGTGCCGGCTGGCGCCGGCTCACCCCGCGGGCCGGTGCCCGCGTCCAGCTTGTGGCGGCGGCGCTGGTGTGGGCCGCGGCCACCGCGATGCTGCTGGTCCGCGGGTTCGCCTACATCCTCGCGCCGGAGGAATACGCGCGCTTCGGCTTCGGGATCGCGCTCATCGCCCTCGTCGCGGTGTCCGTCGGCGTCGTGAAGGCGCGGTTCATCCTGGTCAAGTACGCGTCCCGGGCGGTGACGCGGATACGGACCCGCGGGCGCGCCTGCTTCTTCGGCCTCTTCGCCTGGAGCTCCTGGGTGTTCATCGTCGTCATGATGGGCAGCGGGCTTCTGCTACGGCACTCCCCGCTGGTCGGTTCGTGGTGGGGACGCACGCTTCTGGGCGTGCTCTACGTCGCGGTCGGCACCGCACTCGCGATCGCCGACGTCGTCTTCTGGCGCGCCGCCCTCGGGCGCGTCCGGGGGGCGACCGGACCGATCCGGCCGGGCGAGGGCGCGCCCGCCGCCGTGCACGACGACCCGACCTCGGGCGGGCGCACGCGCGGCGACCCGTCCTGAAGCCGCTCGCGGCCGCGCCAGTCCCGCG
>JAAYBE010000398.1 GCA_012719015.1 Actinomycetota bacterium | reverse complement strand
CCGAGACGCGCGGCGCTGACCCGCCGCCGCATCGTCGAGCTGGCGCTGGAGATCATCGACGAGGACGGGCTCGGCGCCCTCAACATGCGCCGCCTCGCCGCGGACGCGGGCGTGAAGCCGATGAGCCTCTACCACCACTTCCCCAACAAGGCGGCCATCCTGGACGCGGTGAGCGAGAAGATCGCCGCGGCCGCCCTCGGGGCGTCGCCGCCGCACCCGCGCTGGCAGAGCCGCGTCCGGCAGCTCTTCATGGGCCTGCACGCGCTCACGGAGGCGCATCCGCGGGCCCTGCCGCTGATCTCGACCGCCGTGGTGCGCACGCCGAGCGGCCGGCGCTGGATGGAGGAACTCATGCGCACGCTGCTCGACGCCGGCTTCAGCGAGGACCGCGCCGCGACCGTCTACCACGTGCTCGGCGCGTACACGCTCGGCCTCGGCTTCGCCCGGATGCTGGGCGACGAGGTGCAGACCTCCGACATCGTCGCCCAGCTCGTCGGTCATTGGGCCGACTACCCGAACATGATGCGCGTGGGCCTGCGGCTGGCCGTGTGGGACCGCCCGGGCGAGTTCGAGACGGGCCTGGACGTGCTGCTGGCGCACTTCGCCGCGCGACCCGGGAGGAGGGCGTGACGCCGCGTGACCGGGCGCCGGGGGCCGGGCCGGCGGCGCCGGTCCGCAGGACCCCGCCGCGCCGCCGCCCGTCCGGCCGGCCGCTCCGCGTCAAGATGATCAGCCCGGCCAAGACGGCGCCGGACGGCCGCTTCTGGCGCAGCATCAAGTACTCCCTGTTCCCGCCTCTCGGCCTGGCGACCCTGGCCGGGTACCTCGACCCGGACGACGAGGTCGACCTGCAGGACGAGCACGTCGAGCCGCTGCGCCTCGACGACGACCCGGACCTCGTCGTGATCGAGGCTTACGTCACCTCGGCCGGGCGCGCCTACCGCTACGCCGACCACTACCGCGCCCGCGGCGCCTACGTCTGTCTCGGCGGCCTGCACCCGACCAGCCTGCCTGAGGAGGCCGCCCGACACGCCGACAGCGTGTTCTGCGGCCCGGGCGAGGACACCTGGCCGGCGTTCCTGGCCGACTTCCGCGCCGGCCGGCCGCAGCCGCTCTACCGCTCCACCGAGCGCACCCTCGCCGGCCTGCCGCCGGCGCGCCGCGACCTCATCAGGCGCGAGCGGTACCTGGTGCCCAACTCGCTGGTCGTGAGCCGCGGCTGCCCGCATCTCTGCGACTTCTGCTACAAGGAGGCGTTCTTCCGCGGTGGCCGCTCGTTCTACGTGCAGGCGGTCGACGAGGCCCTGGCGGAGATCGACCGTCTCCCCGGCCGCCACCTCTACTTCCTCGACGACAACCTGTTCGGCAGCCCGCGGTTCGCCGAGGCCCTGTTCGACGGACTCAAGGGGATGGGCCGCCTCTGGCAGGCGGCGGGGACCGTGGAGGCCGTGCTCCGCCCGCGCCTGCTCGAGAAAGCAGTGGAGAGCGGGCTGCGCAGCCTGTTCGTGGGCTTCGAGACGCTGAGTGAGGCGAACCTGCGCGGCGCCGGCAAGACGCAGAACCTGGCCGGCGGCCCCGACAGAGACGTCGCCCCCGGCGCGCCGCCCTACGACGCCGCCGTCCGCCGCCTGCACGACCTCGGCGTCATGGTCAACGGCGCCTTCGTCTTCGGCATGGACGACGACGACCCGTCCGTGTTCGGACGCACGGTCGAGTGGGCCGTCAGCCGGGGCCTCGAGACGGCCACCTTCCACATCCTCACCCCGTACCCCGGCACGCGGCTCGAGCGGCGGCTCGCCGCCGAGGGCCGTATCACCAGCCGCGACTGGGACCTCTACGACACGCGCCACGCCGTGTTCGCCCCGGCGCGCATGACGGCGGAGCGGCTCGAGGCGGGCTACTGGAGCGCCTATCGCGAGTTCTACTCGTGGCGGAGCATCCTGCGCGCGTCCTTCGCGTACGGCGACGCGCGCGAGCACGTCCGTCATCTGGCCTACACGACCGGCTGGAAGAAGCTCGAGCCGCTGTGGGACTGGGCGATCCGCAGCGGCCGGGTGCACCGCTTCCTGCCGCTGCTCGAGAGCGTCCTGAACCGCTTCGGCAGCGGGAGCGGCGCGATGCCCCGGCGCGACCGTGGCGGCGAGGGCGCGCCGGACGGCCTCCATCCCTCGCCGGCGCCCCTGCCACACGCGGTGCTGGAGTAGTCCGCGCGCGCGAGAGGGTACAGTGACTGCGAGGAACTTCGTCCACCGTCAGGAGGGAGCGGAAGATGGGACTCATGGACGACGCCAGGAAGGTGGCGGACGACGCCGCGGCCAAGGCGAAGCAGCTCGCCGACGAGGCCCGGGAGAAGTCCGGCCCCGCCTACGAGAAGGCGAAGGCCAAGGCGGGTGAGTGGAGCGAGAAGGCCAAGCCGACGACCGACAAGGCCAAAGCCGAGGCCGCCGAGATCATCGAGAAGGCCAAACACCAGGGCCAGGAGCTGATCGAGAAGGCGAGGACGCAGGGACCCGAGCTGTTCGAGAAGGCCAAGAAGGAGGCCGCAGAGCTGCTCGAGAAGGCGCAGAAGGAGGCCGCGGAGCTGATCGAGAAGGCCAAGGCCAAGCTCGGCTGAGCCCTCCCCCGAAGAGCAGGCCCGGCGCGGCCGGCCCCCGGGGCCGGCCGCGCCGTTTTGGGACCGGCGGCGACCCGGGACATTCCTCGGGGGCGGCCTTTCTAGTAGGCTTGCCCCGTCAGGAGCGAGGCGGCGTCGCCGGACGCATCGCGCGAAGCAGTCCACCAAGGAGCAGCGGCTGTGAAGGTCAAGCGAGCACTGATCTCCGTCTTCAACAAGAGCGGCGTCGAGGCGTTCGCCAAGGGCCTCACCGAGATGGGCGTCACCGTCATCTCCACCGGCGGCACCGCCAAGCTGCTGAAGGACTCCGGCATCCCGGTCACCCTGGTCGAGGAGGTCACCGGGTTCCCCGAGATGCTCGACGGACGGGTGAAGACGATGCACCCGCGGCTGATGGCCGGCGTGCTGGCCCGGCGCGACGTGCCCGGGCACATGGAGACCATCGCCGAGCACGACATCGAGCCGATCGACATGGTCGTCTGCAGCCTCTACCCCTTCGAGGAGGTCGCCGGGCGGCGCGGGGTCGAGGACCAGGTCGTGATCGAGAACATCGACATCGGCGGTCCGAGCATGATCCGCGCCGCCGCCAAGAACCACGCCGGCGTCGCCGTCGTGACCAGTCACGAGGACTACGACGCCGTCCTCGACGAGCTCAGGGAGACCGGCGAGCTCAAGTACGAGACGCTGCGCGAGCTCGCCACCAGGGCGTTCCACCGCACCGCCCACTACGACTTCGTCATCGCCAACTGGTTCAGCGAGGCCGAGGGCGACTTCCCCGACTATCTCATGCGGGACTACCGCAAGGTCATGGAGCTCAAGTACGGCGAGAACCCGCACCAGCGCGCCGCCTACTACTCCGAGGTCGGGCT
>JAAYBE010000397.1 GCA_012719015.1 Actinomycetota bacterium | reverse complement strand
TTCAGCCGGCGCGGGACGGTCAAGGTGTGCGCGCCGTGGCTCGACCGCAGCGAATGGGTCCGGGATGTGATCTCGATCGATGCCGAGTGAGATGACGGGACGTCAGCCCTACGTCTGGTCGCTGACCCTGCGCGACCTCCTGCTGATCGCGCTGATCGCGGCCTTGTGCATGCTCGCCAAGCAGGTGCTGCGCATGCCCATCCACGTGCCGGGACATTCCGGCGTCCTCTGGGTGGCCCTCTTCGTGGTCTGCCGCGGGCTCGTGGACAAGCGGGGCGTCGGCCCGCTGCTCGGCCTGGTCGCCGGACTGCTGGCGCAGTTCGCCGGCTTCGGGCATCAAGGCCCGCTCGAGTGGACCAAGTGGCTCACGGCCGGCGTCATCCTGGAGCTGCTCGTCCTCTCCATACCCGGGGATCTGCGCGCCTGGGGCAAGGCGGCCGTGGTCGGCGCAGGGCTTCACCTGGGCAAGCTCGCCGCACTCACGTTCGCCGGACTCGTCCTCAGGGTGCCGGTCGCGCTGCTGCTGCTCGGTCTGGGATGGTCGGCCACCACCCACGCGCTGTTCGGCGCTCTCGGCGGCGTTCTCGGGGCTCTGGCGCTGCGGGAGCTGCGCAGGGTGCCGTTCCTCGACGCGCAGGCGAGAGGAGGATGATGCTCGGGACTGCCAGGTTCGCCCTCGTCGTCGCCATGGCGGTCGTGGCGTTCGTCTCTCTGCCGCCGCCGGCCGGGGCGGCCGTCCGTTGGGTCACCCGGCAGGGGACCGCGGGAGAGCCGTTCACGTTCACCGCCCTCCCCGACGCGCTGGAGATCTATGAGGCCGGGGAGCAGGCGCAGAACCTCCGCCTCGCCCTCGTCGGCGTGGAGCGCGTCAATGCCCGGTCGCCGGTGTACTCAGGCAGGGTGCCGGACCCGCGCAGCATCCAGGTGCTGCCCAACGGCAACCTGCTCTTCGCCGACCGTACGTACCCGATGGTCGCGGAGGTGACGCGCGCCGGGGAGGAGGTCTGGTCGTATCGACAGAGTGACGACGCGGCCCTGTCGCGCCCGTTCTCGGCGCAGCGGTTCACGCGCCAGGGCGTCTCGGCCACGCTCATCGTCGACAGGCAGGAGGCCTACCGCGTGTTCGCGGTCGACGGGCAGAAGCGGGTGATCTGGCAGTACGGCGTGACCGGCGAGCGGGGCCTCACGGTGAATCATCTCGTCGATCCCTTCTACGCCATGTATTCGCCTGAGGCGGACACCGTGCTCATCACGGACAACAACGGCGCCAACCGGGTGATCGAAGTCCGGTGGGGCGACTACCGGGCGGGCGCCCCCGACAACGGGTTCGACGAGCAGAGCATCGTCTGGAGCTACGGTGAACCCGGTGTGAGGGGGTCGGGTCCCGGGCTGCTCGAGAAACCGCACTGTGCGCAGAGGCTGGCGGACGGCAACGTGCTCATCACCGACGCCGATGCCGCTCGTGTGATCGAGGTGGACCGGGCCAGCAAGCGGATCGTCTGGCAGTACGGCGACACCGATGAGCCCGGTCCGGGGCCGGGGCGCCTGCAGGACCCCAACCATGCGGTGCGTCTGTCTGACGGCCATACTCTCATCACGGAGACCGGAGGCGGGCGGGTGCTGCGCGTGGACCGGGGCAAGAACGTGGTCAAGCAGTACGACGTCAGGACGGCCGGCCGGCCGGCCGGCCAGGGCACGGGCGATCCCGACCCGCGCGCGGCCGCGTACACCAGGGACGGACTCCTGGCGGTGGCGGAGTCGCAGTTCCAGCAGATCGTCCTCCTCGGGCACGCGACCGAGGGGCGCGCGGAGTCGCCGCCGCTCGACGCCGGTCCCGCCGGGAAGGCCAAGGCGTTCCAGAGCCTGACATGGCAGGGCGATACCGGGCCGGCCGGCACGAGGATCGCCGTCGATTATCGGGTCGACGACGGCCCGTGGCGGGCCTGCGTGTTCACGTCAGGCCTGCGCCGGTTCGACTTCCCCGCCGGGACGGTCGGCAAGACGATCCGGTATCGGGTGACGCTCGGCACGGCCGACCGCGGGCGGACCCCCGTCCTCGACGCCGTCGTCATCCAGGCGATCAAGCCGAAGACCGGCGGCGCCGGAGGTGGCGGGGGCGGCGCCGCGGGCGGCAGCGGCAATTCCGGGCAGACCGGCACGTACACCTACCCGCCGGCCGCGCAGGGCGGGACGGGGACGTCGGGGACCGGAACGGGCTCCGGCACGCACGGGGCGGGCAGCGGGGCGGGCGTCTCCGGCAGCGGCAGCGGAGCGAGCGGCGCCGGCGCCGGCGCGAGTGCTGCCGCGGGACCTCCGGACGTGCCGGTCGACTCCGTCGGGAGCGGACCGGCGCA
>JAAYBE010000057.1 GCA_012719015.1 Actinomycetota bacterium | reverse complement strand
GCGAGCAGCAGCAGCGCTGCGAGCAGGACCAGGAGGACCCGCCGATGGCTCCGGCGTCGTGAAGCTGTCGTGGTCAAACGGTGCATCTTCGGTTCCTCCTCCCGGCCCCGCCTTGCCGGCGGCGGCCCGTTGGACATGGACGATGTCGTGGAGTCGATCGCGCCGGGTCCGTCACCACACCGGCGTCGCGGTCCCGGTGTCACGCGTGACGTAGCCTCCGAGGTCGACGATCGCCTGCTTGAACGCGTCGTCACGTAGCAGGTCCAGCAGCGGGGCGAGCACCGCGCTCTCGTAGTACTCCCGCGGAGTGACCAGGTCGTAACGCTCTTCGAGCACGGGCACGAAGTCGAGACCGTGGGCCGCGGCGGCCGGCCGGATGCCGAGCGCGACATCGGCCGCACCCTCAGCCACCATCCGCGCCGCGGCGTCGTGGGTCATCACCTCTGTCTCGTATCCGGCGACGCACAGCGGGTCGACGTCGGCGCCGGCCAGCAGCCGGTCGAGCCACACCCGCGTCCCCGAACCGCGGTTGCGATTGACGATGCGGGCGCCGCCGGTGACCGCCCCGGCCAGGTCCCTCAGCCCGCGCGGATTGCCGGCGGGGACGATGAGACCCTGCTGCCGATGCGCGAGCGTGACGATCATCAAGTCGCGGCCGGGGAAGAGCGCCCGCGCATAAGTCCGGTTGAAGTCGCCGGTCTCGGCGTCGAAGAGATGGCAGCCCGCCACGTGGCCGACGCCGTGCCGCAGGGCGATGAGACCCTCCAGGCTGCCCATCGCCATCGTGATCACCTCCGGGCCCTCCTCGCGTTCGCGCAGACGTCGAGCGAGGAGATCGAGGGCGAGATCGTCGCTGCCGACGATCACGAGCAGACCGCGCTCGCCCTCCTCCGGCAGGACCACGAAGTCGACGGCGTACGCGCGTGCGGTGGCGCAATAGAACTTCTCCACATAGCCCTTGGTGGGCCGGGTCTCGACAAGCTCGACCAGTCCGGCCTGCTCGAGGCTGACGACGTGATGTCGCACCCAGGCCGGATGATGGCCGACCACAGCTCCCAGCTGCGTCAACGTCGCCGGCCCGCGCATGAGCAGTCGCAGCAGGCGCAGGCGCTCGGCGTTCGCGAGGACGCGCACGGTATCGATCGCTCCGATGTGGCTGATCTCTTCCACAGGCGGACACTCCGCGACGGCGACGACGCTAAGGCGACTCTTAGCGCATTCTACCCTCCGAGAAGCGGTCGATGCCCGTCGAGCCGGACGCGCGGCGCTGCGATCCAGACGCGCGGAGCGGCGGAGGCGACTGCCTGCACACCCCCTGCCGCGCCGCCAACGCCGCGCGACCGCGGACGCCGCCGCACAGACGGTATACTGAGCGCAGACTGATCGCCCGCCTCGAGGCGGGCATCCCGTGAGCATGCCCGAACCTGTCGAGCGCACATCAGCCGGGGGCGTCGTCGTTCGCATGGACGGCGGCGTCGAAGTCTGCCTCATCCGCCCCATGGGCCGCTCCGTGTGGGGCCTCCCAAAAGGCGGTGTCGAGGAGGGCGAGACCCTGGAGCAGACCGCCCTCCGCGAGGTCGCGGAGGAGACCGGTCTGGTCGGCGTGGTGGAGCAGCCGCTGGGAAGCATCGATTACTCGTTCTACTCGCGTGTCCAGGGAGGTCGTGTCCACAAGACCGTGCACTACTTCCTGGTGCGCGCCACCGGCGGGGACACCGCGTTGCACGACCACGAGGTGAGCGTCGCCCGCTGGGTGCGCCTGGGACAGGCGCTGAGACTGATGACATATCCGAACGAGCGGGAGATGGTGCGACGCGCGGCGGATGCACTGGGCCGGCCGGTCGCGGACTGACGGCGAGCAGGACGCCTGAGCGCGCACGATGGGGCGACGTAAGATGACCTGTGCAGCCCCGGACGCGCCTGCACCGCCGCTCACGCCGGGCTGCGCACCCGGCGACTGGTGAGAGAGAGCGGAGGACAGATGGACGTCACACTGCTGGGCACGATGGGGTGGCTGCCCCGCGACGCGCGTGAGACCACGTGCTTCGCGGTGCGGGAAGGGCCGACCCTCCTCGTCTTCGATGCGGGCACCGGCTTGCGCCGCCTGCTCGATCCCGAGCACGCCGGGCTGCTGACGGGAGTGGCCGAGGTACATCTCTTCCTCAGCCACTACCACCTCGACCACGTCTGCGGGCTGGCCTATCTCTCGGGGGTGTTCCCCGCGTGCGAGGTCGTCCTCCGCCCGCCGGCGGCGGAGCTGACCGGCGTGGACCCCGTGGCCGCCGTGTCGGAGCTCGTGCGGCGGCCGTACAATCCCGTGGATCTCGCGGACATGGGCAACGTGCGCGTGCGGCCGGCCGGCCGCGAGAACGAGGTGGCGGGCCACGTGGTCCGTCTGCGCCCCCAGCACCACACGGACACGAGCGTCTCCTTCCGTCTGGACGATGAACTGGTCATCGCCACCGACACGCCGCCCGACCCCGAGGCGGTGGACTACGCACGCGGCGTCGGCCTCTGGTTGCATGAAGCATGGTACTGGGCCGACGACCCAGCGCTCGAGAAGGTCCCGGAGCAGCTCCGTCCCGGGTATGCCGCCCACAGTGAGGCGAGCGCCGTCGCGAGGTTGGCCGGACAGGCCGGCGTCGGCCGTCTCGTCCTGGTCCACCTGAACCCGCTGGGTGAGGGCGGCTCGTACCGGTCGCTGCGCGACGCCGCCCGCCGGGTGTTCCCCCACACCGACGTCCTGGC
>JAAYBE010000396.1 GCA_012719015.1 Actinomycetota bacterium | reverse complement strand
TCTGCCTGGGCGGTGCGGATCCCGACGCGTTCGCGGCCGTCGACCGGGACCTTCTGCGGCGGGTCGGCCTCCAGCTCTCGTTGGCGATCCGGAACGCCCAACTCTACGCCGAGATCAAGCGCATGCACCTCGGCAACCTCAAGGCGCTGAGCTCCGCGCTGAACGCCAAGGACTACTACACGCTCGGCCACGCCGCCCGCGTCGCCGCCTACATGGTCATGCTCGGCCGCCGGCTCGGCTGGCCGGAGGACACGCTCGCGTCGCTGGAGGAGGCCGCCTACCTCCACGACATCGGGAAGATCAGCATCTCGGACAGGGTGTTGCTCAAGCCGGGGCGCCTCAACCCGCAGGAATGGGACGAGATGCGCGAACACCCGGCGGTGAGCGCCGACATCATCCGCCCCCTCTTCTCCCCAGATCTCGTCCTCGCCGTCCGCCATCACCACGAGAGGTACGACGGCCACGGATACCCCGACGGCCTCGTCGGCGAACAGATCCCCGTCCTCGCCCGTGCGATGGCGGTCGTCGACGCCTACGACGCCATGTCGTGCCGGCGCCCGTACAAGGCGGCGCTCACCTACCCGCAGTGTCTGGCGGAGCTGCGACGCTGCCGCGGCACGCAGTTCGACCCGGAGATGGTCGACGTGTTCCTCGACGTACTCGACGTGCTCTCCCGACGGCGGACGCACGCCGAAGCCATCGCCGCCGAGGCCGCCGCCCGCATCCCCGGCGAGCTGCACGTGTCCGCCTTGGCCGCGGACGACGAGCGGTCCGAGCCGTACCGCCGGATCGCGCACATCCTGCGCGAGGTGCGCGACGCCCATCCTCCGACCCGGTATCTCACCACCCACGCGCAGAGGGAGAGACGGTTCATCATCGGCGTCGATCCCGAGGAGGATCCCGCCCTGCACTCGAGTCTGGGCGACGAGATCTTCGACGACGAGGAGATGACACAGGTGCTCACAGGCTCGCGTGCGCAGGTGAACACCGTTTTCGCGGACGAGTTCGGCGTCTGGGTCACCGGCCTGGCTCCGATCGCGGATGCCTCCGGGCAGGTCGTCGCCGCCGTGGCGGCCGACCTGCCCGCACTCACTCTGAGCGAGAGCGAGTCGCTGCGCGGCGCCGGCGGACATCCTTTCGCGACCATGCTGCAGACCGCGGCGGCCCGCCTCAGCCGCGCCGAGATAGACGCGATCACGGACGCGCTGACCGGCCTCTACAACCATCGCTACCTGCATGAGCGCCTGAGTGAGGAGTTGCGGCGCGCGCGTGAGCTGCAGCAGCCCCTCAGCGTCCTCTTCTGCGATCTCGACCGCTTCAAGGATTACAACGACAGCAACGGCCACAGCGCCGGGGACGCGGTGCTGCGCGAAGTGGCACACGTGATCGAGCAGTCGGTCCGCATCAACGACATCGCGGGTCGATACGGAGGGGAGGAGTTCGTGGTGCTGCTCCTCGAGACAGACCGCGAGACGGCGCTCGCGATCGCCGAGCGTGTGCGTGAGCGCATCCGCGCGGCCGGCTACACGGCCGCCGGCGAGCCGCTCACGATGAGCATCGGCGTGGCCTCCTACCCTGACGACGCGGACAGGCGCGAGGACCTCCTCGACAAGGCCGACCAGGCCATGTACCTCGCCAAGCGGCAAGGGCGCGACCGGGTCGCCGCCTTCGTCGACGACTGACCCGGCGCCCCGCGTCTTCAGTGAGCTCAGGCGCGCCGTCGCCGGGCGACACGGACGTCGCCGCGTCGCAGGGTGAGGCCCTCCCGGTCAAAGTATTCGAGGAGGGCCTGCGCGTTGCGGCGGCCGCACCCCAAAGCGTCGCGGAAACCGGCGAGAGCGACTTCACCCGCCTCGTCCAGCTGGGCGAGCAGCGCCGCGCGCGCGTCGTCGACCGCGGTGCGTGCGAACCACAGGTCCTTGTCCACGCGGACCACGTCGCCCCGACGCGCGAGCACCTCGAGGATCTGGGCGAGCTCGCGCGCCGGCCGGCCGAGACCGTTGGACAGGACGGCCAGGGTGGGCGGCGCCATAGGCTCGGCCGCGAGGCGGCGCAGCGCCTCCTCGGCGAGCGCGGACTGATCCTGGCCGAGGACGCCCGCCCCGGCGGGCGCGTAGCCGCCCTCGTCGGCGACGAGCTCGCCGTCGTCAGCCATCGTCCGCAGCAGCTGCGCCGCGTCCCCGGCCGGCACGGCCGGCACCAGCGCGGCCAACTCCGTGACGCTGCTGAAGGGGCGCTCCGGCCGTGCCGCGGCCCGTTCGGCGGCGCCGGCGAGAAGGGCCGCGCGCAGCGCAGCCACGGCGCCGACGCGGAACCACCGCCCACCCCGGGACCCGGCCGACGCCGGCAGCTCGTCGAGCTTCCCTTCACGGACGGCCGTGGTCAGAGCACGGTCCACCGCGGCACCGTCGAAACCCGCGGCGGTCAGGTCGTCCCGCGTCATCCCGGCTGTCCCACGGTCGTCCGCCAGCACGTCCAGCGCCGTCGACACGTCGCCCGAGCGCAACGCCTCGAGGAAGGCCGCGTGCCGTTCCCGTGCGTGCCAGCGCTGCGTACCTGTCGTCAGGACCTCGCCGCCGGCGACGGTCGCGACCGGAGAGAGGGCCCGGAGGATAAAGCGGTCGTGGGGCAGGACGAGCGCCGGGGACTCCAGGCGGACGACAGCCGACGCGGCGTCGCCGGAGGCGATCTCGCGGCCCTCGAGCGGCGCCACACGGGCGAGGTAGTGCGCCGTGCCGTGGTGCAGCCGGACCTGGTCCCCGGACCGTAGCGGCCGGCCGCCCGGCAGCACGGACACCCAGGCGTCGAACCTTCGCGCGGAACGCCCCGCCAACTGCGGCGCCGCCAGCCAGTCCCCGCGGCGGATGTCCCCGCGGCCCAGGCCACGCAGGTTGACGCCCGTACGGCTGCCGGCGTGGACCGACTCCGCTTCATGGTCGTGCACCTGGACGCTGCGGACGACGGCCCGCGCCCCTCCAGGCTCGACGACGAGCGCGTCGCCGGCCCGGATCTCGCCGGCCCACAGCGTGCCCGTGACGACCGTGCCGATCCCCTTCAGCGGGAAGACACGGTCCACCGGGAGGCGGACCGGGCCGGAACGACGGTCCGCCTCGGCGCGGCCGGCCACGCGGTCGAGCGCGGCCAGCAGCTCGTCGAGGCCGCGCCCGTCCCGGGCGCTGACCACGACCACATCGCAGCCTCCGTAAGGCGTGCCGTCGAGGAACTCGCGCACGTCGCCCTCCGCCAGCTCGAGGAGCTCCTCATCCACCGC
>JAAYBE010000006.1 GCA_012719015.1 Actinomycetota bacterium | reverse complement strand
TGGCGGCGGTCGCCATGTCGCCCTGCGCGTTCTGGTCGTCGTAGGTGATGTTGGTGAAGCCCTTCTCAGCGAGCGCCTCCTTGAAGCCCTCGGCGGAGGCGTCGAGCGCCGGGTGCGAGACGATCTGTGTGATGCCGATCTTGAACTCTTTGCTGGTGTCCACGCTGGGGCTGGCGGCGTCGTTCGTGGCGGATTCGCTCCCGCACCCGGCGACGACGCCGGCGCCGACGACGAGCGCGGCCAGGAGGGCCATCATGCCCATTCTGCTGAGAGGACGCATCGTGCTCCTTTCGGACCTTCCGGACGGTTGTGGGATTCTATGCGCTGGGCCGCCTGCCAACAAGCCTTCGGCTCATCTTTATACAGTCTCGGGGACGAGAAGGGCGGCGCGGGGCGGAGAGGTTCTTCCTCCCCACCCCGCGCCGCCGGTGTCGCGCTGCCGCTGTCAGGCGCGGATGCCCGCGCGCTCCTTGAACAGCTCGACGCAGTTGATGTGCAGGCCCAGCTTCTCGGCGATGTTGAACTTGGCCTCCATCATGCCCGGCTCGGCGGGATAGGTGGAGGAGGTCATCGTCAGCAGGCCGAGCCCGTGCTCCCTGCGGATGAGCTCCATCGCCACCGGATCGCTGAGGTCCCGGACGCCGCAGCCGAGCTTGCCGGCCACGTACTCCTTGGCCTCCTTGAGACGCAGACGCTTCGACATCTGCACGCGCGCGACGAGGTCTCCCGCCGTGCGCATACCGCCCATGCCGGACGCCTGCGAGTGCGCGCCCTCCATCCCGAGAGGGTCGCCGGTGCCCGCCTAGTAGCCGTCGATCTTGAGGATCTCGATGAAGGCCTTCCCGGCCCGGCTGGTGGCATCGGCGGGTGGGAACAGGCAGGTCGGCACGCCGCCCACGCCCATGCCCACGTTGACGTGGACCGGGATCGTGGCCACCTCGGCCGCCGGCTTGATGAAGGTGATCGCCCGGGCGATGTTCCAGGCGGTCGACTTGCCGGTGTTGATGTTCACGGCCGGACCGTAGATGCTGCCGCCGGCCGCCTCGACCATGCGCAGCTGGTCCTTGGGCCACAGTCCGGCGAGCCGCTGCCCGTCGAACTCGAGCTGACCGTGCATGCCGAGCACGAACTCGCTCGCCATGCCGATCTCGATACCCAGCCAGGGGTACTTCTCGCGCAGCTTGCGGCAGGCGGTGAGGGCGGCGAGGAAGTCGGCGTCGCCCGCCGCCCCGGTCGTGTCCATATCGATGCCGTCGGCGCCGGCCGCGATCATCGCGTCGGCGACGAACTCGATGTCGCCGACCAGCATCGTGCACGCTTCGACCTGGGCGTCGCGTGCCTCGTCGATCTTGCCCAGCGGCAGCAGCTCGGACCAGTTGGGGATGGGGCCGTCGGGCTGCGAGTAACGGCCCAGGTCGGGCATGGCGCCGTACTGCACGGGGTTGGTGAGCAGGGCCTGGGCGATCTTCATCGACTGGCCCTCGTGGGCCACGTTGGTCTTGACCGCCTTGTAGGAGTAGTCGGCCTGCCAGAGCTCGACCATGTCGACGCCGAGCAGGGTCTCGTAGCTCTGCAGGTCCTGCACCCGGTTGCCGATGTGCTTGGTCCCGGTGCCGTCGTTGCTGAGCACGACCTCCTCGCCGATGTCGACCGCGGTGAAGCGCGCCGCGGAGGCGTAGATGTCGAGCAGGTGGTCGAGCTCGTCCTGGGTGAGCTCGGGGACCTTGGCCTTCCGGGCCGCGATCCGGGTGCCCTCCTCGAGATCGGCCTTGATCTCGGAGCGGGTCATCTCGACGAGCGCCCCGTCACCCATGCGCGTGGGGGTCCTGGGCTCCAACCGCATCACCTCCGTGCTTCGTCCGGGTCGACCGCCGGCGCCGTCGGGTGCGCGACACGCGGGTCACCACGTCTTGGAGCGGGGCGCTGCGACTGCTGTCCGGCGGACCTTGGCGCGGAGTCTACCGCGCCCCGGCGAGACGGCGCCACCGTGTCCCGGGACGACCCCGGAGCCCGGTCAGACGGCCGCTCCGGCCCCGCCGCAGCGGCCGTGCTACTCGGCTTACGGGATGGCGGCGACGACGCCGGCGAACTCCTCGGGGGTGAACCCCTTGAGCGTCGTGGTCGTCACCTGGCCCTGACTGGCGAGCGCGAGCGCGAACGCGGCCGCCGCCTCATCACTCGGGCCGTCGCCGACGGCGACGTAGTCGTACTCCCCGAAGGTGACGAGGAAGCTCAGCACCTTGCCGCCCATCGCCTCCCACGCCTTGATGCCTGCGCCGATCCG
>JAAYBE010000395.1 GCA_012719015.1 Actinomycetota bacterium | reverse complement strand
TGCCGGGGCGGACCATGGCCGGGATCTGGTAGCAGAGGGACTTGCCGCCGCCGGTGGGCATGAGGACGAAGGCGTCGCCGCCGCCGATGAGGTGCTCGACGACCTTCTCTTGGTGCGGCCTGTACTCCGTGAAGCCGAAGACCTCGCGCAGCAGGGCGCGGGCCGAGGGCGGCGAGGTCGGTCGGCCGGCGGCGGAGGGGGGCGGCGCGGCGGGCCCGGTGGGGTCGAGGGGGTCGGTCACGAGACCGAGTCTAGCAAGCCCGGCGGACGGGAGCGGCTTCGACCTGACGGGATGCCGCGGTCCGGGAGTAGTATGAGGGCGACGGTCACGGGGAGGTCCGGATGAAGTACGGCGCAGCGCGGCTCGGCCGCGTGCTCGTCGTCCGCCTCGAGGACGGCGACGTGGTGCACGAGAGCATCGAGGCGGCGGCGCGGGCCGAGGGCATCGCCCGCGCCGCGGTGATCCTGCTGGGCGGAGCGGCCGGCGGCAGCCGGGTGGTGGTCGGCCCCGAGGACGCCGCCGCGCGGCCGGTCGCGCCCCTGCAGCGCGTGCTGCACGACGTGCACGAGACGGCCGGCGTCGGGACGATCTTCCCCGACGAGGCCGGCAGGCCGGTGCTGCACCTGCACGCCGCTTTCGGCCGCGACGACCAGGTGACGGCCGGCTGCATCCGTCGCGGCGTCACCACGTGGGTCATCGGCGAGGCCGTGGTGATCGAGCTCACCGGCACGGCGGCGACGCGGCGCGTCGACCCTGCCAGCGGCTTCGAGCTGCTCGACGTCTGAGCGTCCCCCGTCCCGCCGGCCGCGCGGGAGCCGGCTCGGCGACGGCGAGTCGGTGTCGGAGGGGACCGGATGCGTCGCCGCCCGGCCGCCGTGTAGGGTTGCATGCATGGCCGGGACTCGGGGCAGAGGCCAGAGGTATCGGGCGGCGCTCCTGGCGGCGCTCTGCGTGTTCGCGCTGGGCGTCGTCGCGCCGCCGGCCGCCGGCGCGGCGCCGTGGACGGGGCGCACGTTCCCCAAGAAGTACGACCTGCGCGCGCTGGGCCGGGTGACCCGCGTCGGCAAGCAGGCCAACCACAGCACGTGCTGGGTCTTCTCCGCCCTCGGCTCGCTCGAGTCGTGCCTTCTGCCCGGCGCGCGTCTCGACCTCTCCGAGAACCACATGGCCAACCTCCAGGGCTCGCGCCTGCGCTTCGAGGGGCGCGCCCCGAGCACGATCTCCACGGCCTACGTGGCCCGTTGGGCCGGCCCCGTGCTGGAGCGTGACGACCGGTATCCGCGTCCCGGGGCGTCCCGTGAAGGGCTGCGCGCCGTGCGTCACGTCCAGGAGGTTCTGTTCCTCCCGCCGCGCAAGAGCCCGCGGGCGAACGCGGCGATCAAGTGGGCCGTGATGGAACACGGCGCCGTGGACGCAGTGATGGCCTACGTGCGGAACGACCTGAACAGGGCGACGGGCGCGTACTACTCGCGCGATACCGAGCTCGATCACCATGTCTGCATCGTGGGCTGGGATGATGCCTATCCGGCCTCGAGGTTCGTGCGCCGGCCGCCGGGCCCCGGCGCCTTCCTCATCAAGAACAGCTGGGGGACGGAGTTCGGCCTCCGCGGCTACTTCTGGATCTCGTACCACGACCGCTCGCTCGGCGCGCAGCTGGCGGTCTTCAACGGCGTGGAGCGGGCGTCCAACCACGACGCCATCTACCAGCACGACGCGCTCGGCTGGTCCAGGAGCATCGGGTACAAGGACGAGACGGCGTGGTTCGCGGCCAGGTACACGAGCGGCGGCGACGGCAGCGTCACCGCCGTGAGCTTCTACACCCCCACGCCGGGCGCGACCTACGAGGTCCGGGTCGCG
>JAAYBE010000056.1 GCA_012719015.1 Actinomycetota bacterium | reverse complement strand
GCCTCGTACAGCGGGGTCGTGACTCTGCGGGTGGTCCACCGCAAGGCCGCGGTGGGGACGTACAAGGTCCGCGTCCGCGACGGCAAGGCGGTCTTCCGGGCGCCGCTCCGCGGCGTCGACGGGTTCACGCTCACCTTCTCCCTGCCGGCCGCGGACGGGCTCGCCCGGCGCACAGTGCAGGCCAAGGTCACGCTGCCGGCGAGGACGCTGAAGGCCGGCGCCCGCGGTCCGTACGTCAAGGGGATGCTCACCGGGCTCAAGCGCCTGAAGTTCCACGTTCCCGGGCTGGGCGTCGGTTTCACCTCTCCGGTCAGGGACGTCGTGATGGCCTTCCGCAAGGCGTACCGCATGCCGCGGTCCTACGTCTTCGACGCGGCGTGCTGGCGCAAGCTCGACCGGGCCAAGCGCATCAAGGTGCGCTTCTCGAGCCCTGCCACGCACATCGAGATCGACAAGACCAGGCAGATCCTCACGATCGTCAAGGCAGGCAAGCCGTGGGGCATCATCTGCGTCTCCACCGGCGCCACCGGCAACACGCCGGAGGGCAGGTTCCGCATCCAGCAGAAGCATCCCTACACGAGCACGCCGTACGGCGGGACCATGATCCGCACCATGGGGTTCCTCGGCAACTACGCCATGCACGGGTGGCCGGACGTGCCGCCGTACCCGGCCAGCCACGGCTGCGTGCGCGAGCCCATCTGGGCCTGCTACTGGGTCTACGACAACTCCTGGGTCGGGGAGACGGTGTACGTCTACCGCTGAGCGGCCCGCGCCGCGGACGGCCTGCCGCCGCGGGCGGGCGGCGTCACGGCCGCGGCACGAGTTCCGCGGCGACGCGCTGGAGCACGGCGAGGCCGGCGGCCAGCGTGGTCCCGGCCTCGTCGCGCTCGGGGGTGAACGACGTGACGGTCAGCGCGACGACGTCGAAGCGTTCCCGGACCAGGTCGATGAGCTCGAGCAGCTGCCCGGCCGAGAGCCCGTTCGGAGCGGGGAAGGTCACGCCGGGCGCCGCCGAGGGATCCAGCACGTCGATGTCGACGTGAAGGTGGAGCGGCGGCGCCTCGCCCGGCTCGAGGCCCGTCGCCACGCGGCGCTCGGCGGCGAAGCCGTCGAGGAGCGGCGCCAGGGCGCCCTGCGCCGCCCGGCGCAGCAGCTCGTCGCCCTCGATCACGCGCACGGCGGAGGCGAGCAGCGAGTCCCGCTCGCGGCGGTCGAAGTCGCGGCCGCCGGCGTGGAGCACGGCCGCCTCCGCCAGCGGCGCCATGACCAGCTGCTGCTCCACGGCGTCGCGGTGCGCGCGGCCGCAGAGCATCGCGAGCGGCATGCCGTCGAGGTAGCCGCTCTCCGTGGTGTCAGGTGTGTTGAAGTCGCCGTGCGCGTCGAGCCAGAGGAGGGAGGCCTCCTGCCTGCCGCCGCGCTGCAGGCCGGCGCGGACCCCCAGGGTCACGTTGCAGTTGCCGGCCACCACGAGCGGGAACGACCCGTCGCGGAGCGCCTCGGCGACCGCCGCGGCGACGCCGCGGTCCACGTCCAAGACCGCGTCCAGCTCGTTGCGGAAGGGCGCCGCTCGCCGGACGCCGACCACATCCACCTCGTGGCCGCGGGCGCGCAGCGCCTCGGCCGCGCCTGCGTCGAGGTAGACGCCGGGGCCGCGCCCGCTGCCGACGTCGGCGCGGCCCAGGTCGTAGGGGACGGCGATGAGCGTGATCCGCATGGCGTTCCTCAGCCTCCGGCTGTGGGCAGGCGCTTCTCGAGGGTCAGCATCTCGTCGTTCTCCGGGCGCCGGTCGAACCCGTGCCCCCCGTACAGGTGCAGGGAGGGTCCGTCCACGGCCGGCACACGGGCGACCAGCCGGGCGAGCCCGCGGTCGATGGCGAGGCCCTCGACCCAGTCGAGGAGCTGGTGGGCGACGCCGCGCGCCTCGAAGCCGGGGCTCACGCAGATGCAGCGCACGACACAGGCATCGTCGTCGGTCTCCACGGCGACGAAGCCCCCCGGCTCGTCGCCGCACTGGGCCACGAACACATCCGCCCGTTCGAGCAGCTCCATCACGTCCGCGGTGCGGTAGCGCTCGGGGTGGCCGGCACCGTCGGCGAGAGGGTGCAGCGTCTCCTCGGCCAGGAGCAGGAGCATGCTGTGGTCGTCGGGGCCCGCCTCCCGGATCTCGCATCTCATGCGTTCCATCTCCACCTCCGGACGCTCGCTCTCCGCGGGGCGTCCCTCATGCCGGGTACGACCCCAGGACCTTGAGCCACGGCAGCTTGCAGGCGAGGCACTTGACGGCCTGCGCCACCGGCTGGCTCTCGATGCCGCCCTCCATGTCGATGATGAAGACATAGTGCCCCAGCGCGCGT
>JAAYBE010000394.1 GCA_012719015.1 Actinomycetota bacterium | reverse complement strand
TCGTCGAGGGCGCGGTGGCGGCCGCCGTCTCGGCGAGCCTCGGCGACCCGCTCGAGGCCGTCGCCGCCGCGGCCGAGGGCGGCCTGACGGGCAAGGCCGGGCAGCTCGAGCCGACCGGCGGCGAGGCGGTCCCGGACGCGGCTACGGACACGGCGCCGGCCGGCGCCCCGTCGGGGGAGACGCTCACGGCGGCGGTCGTCGTCCGCAACCGCCTGGGACTGCACGCCCGCCCCGCGGCGACGCTCGTGCGCACGCTGGCCGCGTACGACGCCGAGGTGACGCTGCGCGTCCCCGACAGAGGCCGCGGTCCGGCCGACGCCCGCAGCCTGACGGCGGTCGGCGCGCTCGGCGTGCGCAGCGGCGACCGGCTCGAGGCCCGCGCCGAGGGACCCGACGCGGCACAGGCGCTGGACGCCCTGCGGCTGCTCGCGCAGGAGGGCTTCGGCGAGCCGGGGGAGCCGTCCGTTCAGGAGGCCGCGACGGCGGGAGCGCGGGCCGGAGGTCCGGCTCCCGCGCCGCCCACAGACGTGCCGGCGACGGCGCCGGCGGCCGGCGCCGTGCTGGCCGGCATACCGGCCTCTCCCGGGGTCGCCGTGGGCGCGGCGTGGCTTCTGCGGCGGGGCCTCGCGACGACGCCCGCCGCGTCACCGTCCGACCCCGAGACGGAGTGGGAGGCGCTTCAGGCGGCGCTGGCGGCGACCGCGGCGGACGTCCGCCGCTCCCGCGACGCCGTCGCGGAGCGCGCCGGCCCGACGGAGGCGGCGATCTTCGACGCCCACCTCCTCTTGCTCGAGGACCCGGCGCTCGTCGACGCGACCCGCGCGGCCGTCGCCGCCGGCCGCCTCCCGGCGCCGCGTGCCTGGGCGGCGGCGGTGGACCGCGCCGCGGCCGCCTGGGACGCGCTCGAGGACCCGTATCAGCGGGCCCGGGCCGCGGACGTGCGCGACGTGGGCGCGCAGGTCCTGCGCCGCCTCGGCGAGGCGCGCGGCGGAGCGGGCGAGGACGACCGCACGGCCGAGCGTGGCGGGGCCGGCCGGCCGCCGGCGCCCGGGGAGCCGGTCGTGGCGGTCGCCGACGAGCTCACGCCGGCCGACGTCGCCGCCTTCGAGCGGGCGACGGTGACGGGCGTCGCGTGCGCGCGCGGCGGCCCCACGTCCCACGCCGTGATCCTCGCGCGGGCGCTGGGCCTGCCGGTGGTCGTCGGCGTCGGCGCCGCAGTGCTGGCCGTCCCGGACCACAGCCGGCTCCTCGTGGACGGCGACGCCGGCAGCGTCACCGTACGGCCGTCCCGGCGGGCGACGGACGCCGCACGACGGCGCCGGCGGGCGCAGGAGCTGGAGGCGGCCGCGGCGGCCCGCCTCGCCGCCGACCCGGCCGTCACCGGCGACGGGACCCTCGTCGCCGTCGAGGCCAACGTGGCCACGCCGGAGGAGGCCGCCGCCGCGGTCGCCGCCGGCGCCGACGGGATCGGCCTGCTGCGCACCGAGTTCCTCTTCCTCGACGCGGCGGCGATGCCCGGCGAGGACGACCAGGTGGCGGCCTACGACGCCGTCGCCGCCGCCCTGGACGGCAGGCCGCTCACGATCCGCACCCTCGACGCCGGCGCCGACAAACCGCTGCCGTACCTCCCGCTGCCGCCGGAGCGCAACCCGTTCCTCGGCGTCCGCGGCCTGCGTCTCGGCCTGCTGTATCCGGACCAGCTTTGCACGCAGCTGCGCGCCGTGCTGCGCGTGGCGGCGCGACGGCCGGTGCGCGTCATGTTCCCCATGGTCGCCGACGCGGACGAGGTGCGCCGCGCCCTCACACTGCTGGGCGCGGCGCGCGACGGCCTGCTCGCGGACGGCGGGCCGGCCCCGGAGCGTCTCGAGGTCGGGATCATGCTGGAGGTGCCCTCGGCGGCGCTCCTGGCGGAGCAGCTCGCGCCGCTGGTCGACTTCTTCTCGGTCGGGACCAACGACCTCACACAGTACGCACTGGCGGCCGAGCGCGGCAACGCCGGCGTGGCGGCGCTCGGCGACCCCCTGCACCCGGCCGTGCTGCGCCTCATCGGCCGCGCCGCCGACGCGGCGCTCGCCGCCGGTCGCAGGGTCGCCGTCTGCGGCGAGTTGGCCGGTGAGGTCGCGGCCGTGCCGCTGCTGCTCGGCCTCGGCGTCCGCGAGCTCTCCATGGGCGCCGCGCGTATCGCCGCGGCCAAGCAGGCGGTGCGGGGCGCCGACCTGGCCGCGGCCCGGCGCCTCGCTACAGCGGCCCTGGCGGCGGACTCGGCGGCGGCCGTCCGCCGTCTCCTGGCGGACGCGGCCGCGCGCGGGTAGCCGTCTCCCGACGGGTCCCGGAAGCGCCCGTCGAGCGCCGTCGTCCGTCGAGCGCCGTCGTCCGTCGCGATGGTTTACAAGACTAATTAGCTGTGTAAACTACTTTCATGACCGGCGCATCCGACACCCGCCGCGGCGCAGCCGCTCCGCTGCTCTCCGTCCCCGAGCTCGCCGCCCACCTCCGCCTCACCGTCATGCGGACGCACCGCCGCCTCCGGGCGGAGGCCGGCGACGAGCTCAGCCCGACGCTCGTCGCCGCCCTCGTCAGCGTCGAGCGG
>JAAYBE010000055.1 GCA_012719015.1 Actinomycetota bacterium | reverse complement strand
TCGCCGACATCCGCGACCGGGGTGAGCTCACCGAGGACACCGAGGCCAGACTCAAGGACGCCGTCGCGGCCCACCACAACGCGTTCGCCGCCACGGTGGAACCCGTGGCCGAGGTCGTCGGACCGGACACGGACGCCGCGGGGCGGCAGGCGGCGGCGGAGGGGGCGGAGGCCTGACGTGGCGACCCTGCGCGACATCCGCCGACGCATCGCGTCGGTCCAGAACACGCGCAAGATCACCAAGGCGATGGAGATGGTCGCGGCCGCCAAGCTGCGTCGCAACCAGCAGCGCATCGAGGCCCTGCGCGCCTACGCCGCCGCCATGGTCGAGATGATGCGCGACCTGGCCACCTACGCGGAGCACGACCTCGACCACCCGCTGCTACAGGCGCACGACGAAGAACGGACCGTCTCCCTCATCGCGATGACCGGCGACCGGGGGCTGGCCGGCTCGTTCAACGCCAGCGTCATCCGGCGCGTGCTGGAGGAGGACAGCAGGCTGCGCGCCGAGGGGATGAAGACCCGCCTCACCGGCGTGGGCAAGAAGGGCATCGGGACGCTCAAGTTCAGGGGCCATGAGCTGGTCGCCTCATGGCAGGACCTGAGCGACCACCCCGAGTACCATCACGCACGTGCGATCACCAAGCGCATGATCGAGGTCTTCGTCGGCGGGGAGACCGACCGCGTGCGGGTCTTCTACAACCACTTCGTGTCGCCCATCGAGCAGCGGCTGGTGGATGTGACGATCCTCCCGATCCCGCACCAGGAGGTGACCGGCGGAGCGGGGCGTCGGCCGGTGAGCTATCTCTACGAGCCCAACCCGGCGGACATCTTCGAGCGGCTGCTGCCGGCCTACATCGAGATCACGGTGTATCGCGCCCTGCTGGAGTCGAGCGCCAGCGAGCAGGGCGCGCGCATGTCGGCCATGCGCAACGCCAGCGAGGCGGCGGAGGAGATGATCGACGACCTCACGCTGGCCCTGAACCGCGCCCGTCAGGCGGCGATCACGCAGGAGATCCTCGAGGTCGTCGCCGGCGCGGAGGCGCTGGGATGACCACGAGACACCCGAGCGAGCGGAGTTGACGCGATGAACAGAGGCGAAGTCGTCCAGGTGATCGGGGCGGTGATCGACGTCCGCTTCCCGGACGAGATCCCGGCCATCTACAACGCCCTCAAGGTGCGTATCGGTGAGGGCGACGACGGTAACGAGGTGATCTGCGAGGTGCAGCAGCATCTCGGCGACGACAAGGTCCGCGCCGTCGCCATGGACGCCACCGACGGCCTCGGCCGCGGCGTCGAGGTCATCGACACCGGCGCGCCCATGACGGTGCCGGTGGGCGAGGCCACGCTGGGTCGTCTCATCGACGTCAACGGCAACACGATCGACAAGGGCGAGCCGCTCACGGACGTCGAGCGCTGGCCCATCCATCGCCCGGCTCCGTCGTTCGAGCAACTCGACCCCACGGACGAGCTGTTCGAGACCGGCATCAAGGTCGTCGACCTGTTGGCGCCCTACGTCAAGGGCGGCAAGATCGGCCTCTTCGGCGGCGCCGGTGTGGGCAAGACCGTGATCGTGCAGGAACTCATCAACAACATCGCCACACAGCACGGCGGCCTCTCCGTGTTCTGCGGCGTCGGGGAGCGCACCCGTGAGGGCAACGACCTCTGGGTCGAGATGCAGGAGTCGGGCGTGCTCGACAAGACCGCCCTGGTCTTCGGCCAGATGAACGAGCCGCCGGGCGCGCGTCTGCGCGTCGGCCTGGCCGGCCTCACCGTGGCGGAGTACTTCCGTGAGGCCGGCGGCCAGGACGTGCTCCTCTTCATCGACAACATCTTCCGCTTCGTCCAGGCGGGCTCCGAGGTCTCGGCGCTCCTCGGCCGCATGCCGAGCGCAGTCGGCTACCAGCCCACGCTGGCCAACGAGATGGGCGAGCTGCAGGAGCGCATCACCTCGACGAAGCGTGGCTCGGTGACCTCGGTGCAGGCCATCTACGTACCGGCGGACGACCTCACCGACCCCGCCCCGGCGGCCACCTTCACGCACCTCGACGCCACCACCGTGCTCTCCCGGGCGATCTCGGAGAAGGGCATCTACCCTGCGGTCGACCCGCTCGACTCGACCTCCCGCATCCTGACCCGCGACGCGGTGGGCGACGAGCATTACTCGGTGGCGACCCGCGTGCAGGAGATCCTCCAGCGCTACAAGGAGCTGCAGGACATCATCGCCATCCTCGGCATGGACGAACTCTCCGACGAGGACAAGGTGATGGTCCAGCGGGCCCGCAAGATCGAGCGCTTCCTCAGTCAGCCGTTCACGGTGGCCGAGGCGTTCACGGGCACGCCGGGCAAGTACGTCCCGCTGGCCGACACGATCCGGGGCTTCAAGGACCTGGTCGACGGCAGGTGCGACGACTTCCCCGAGCAGGCGTTCTTCATGGTCGGGAGCATCGACGAGGCGGCGGAGAAGGCCAGGACGCTCTCCGGCGCCGAAGCATGAGCGGCGTCCGGTGAGCGACGAGCGCACACTCGCGGTCCAGGTCGTCACGCCCGAAGGGCAGGTCTACGCCGGCGACGTCGCCATGGTGGTGCTCCCCGGCGTGGACGGCGAGCTCGGGATCCTTCCTCGGCACCAGCCGCTGGTCACGCTCCTGGGCCTGGGCGAGACGCGTATCCGCACGGTCGGCGACGACTGGGAGTACATCGCCACCGGGATCGGGTACGCCCAGGTCCTCTTCGACAAGGTGCTGGTCGTGGTCGACCATGCGGAGCTCGCCGGGGCCATCGACGTGGCCCGGGCCGAGAAGGCCGAGGAGCGCGCCCGGGCCCGCATGCGGGAGAGCGGCGACCTGGGCGCGCGCGCCGAGGTCGACTACTTCCGCGCCGAGGAGGCGCTCAAGCGCGCCGTGAACCGCCTGAACGTGGCCCGGCGCGTCCGCTGACGGCCCGCAGGCGCGGACGACCCGCAACGGTCGATGTGGGGGGCGCCGATGGCGCGCCCCACATTATACTACTGGGCATCTGATGGACGGCTTGAGCGAACACGACGCGCGCCTGTTGGTGCGCGGCGGCAGGCGTCTGGAGGGAGAGGTCGTCCTCTCCGGGGCCAAGAACTCGGCCCTCAAGCTGCTCGCCGCCAGCCTGCTCACCGCCGACCCGTGCGTCATCCGGCGCGTGCCGCGGATCACTGACGTGGGCACCATGGTGACCATGTTGCGCGCCCTGGGTGCGGAGGTCGCCGGAGAGGACGACGCGCTGCATGTGCGCGCCGGCGCCGGGTTGACCGGGTGTGCCCCCTACGAGCTCGTGCGCACGATGCGCGCCAGCATCATCGTCATGGGGCCGCTCGTGGCTCGGCTGGGCGAGGCCACCATCGCCATGCCCGGCGGCTGCAACATCGGGCCGCGGCGGATCGACTTCCACATCCGCGGTCTGGAGAAGCTCGGCGCCCGCGTCGACATCGACCACGGGTTCATCCGCGTGCGCAGCGACGGACTCAGGGGCGCGCCCGTGCCGCTCGACTACCCGAGCGTCGGCGCGACCGAGAACCTGCTCATGGCGGCGACCGCCGCCGAGGGCGAGACGGTGATCGAGAACGCCGCCCGCGAGCCCGAGATCATGGATCTGTGCGCGTTCCTCCAGGGCATGGGCGCGGAGATCGAAGGGGCCGGCACCAGCACCATCCGCGTCGCCGGCGGACGCCCGCTGCACGGCGTCGTCCACTCCGTGATCGCCGACCGTGTCGAGGCCGGGACCTATCTGCTCATGGGAGCCGCCACTCAGGGCCGCGTGTCGACACTCGGCCTCGACCCCGTTCATCTGGGGTTGTTCCTCGCCAAGCTGCGCGCGATGGGAGTGCAGGTTGACGAAGGCCACGAGCGCATCACGGTGAGCCGTGACGGGCCGCTCTTCCCGGTGGACATCGCGACGTTGCCGCACCCCGGGTTCGCCACCGACCTGCAGGCCCAGACCATGGTCCTCCTCACGCTCGCCCAGGGGACCTCCATCGTCACGGAGAACGTGTTCGAGAACCGCTTCGTCGTGGTCGACGAGCTGAACCGGCTGGGCGCCGGCATCGAGACGACCGGTCACCATGCGGTGATCGCGGGCCCGCGCTCGCTGAGCGGCACCGTCGTCGAGGCGCCGGACCTCCGCGGTGGCGCGGCGCTGGTCACGGCCGGGCTCATCGCCGACGGGCTCACCGAGGTGCGCGGCGTGCACCACATCGACCGCGGGTACGAGGACATCATGGGCAAGCTGCGAGGCCTCGGCGCGGACGTCCTCCGCAGTGCGGACGGGCCGCGAACCGGAGCGTCCACGACGGCGTCTCCCCCTGCGGGCGAGGTCGAGCGCGCGCGCCGCACATGAGCGCGCCGGGACGAGCATGAGCAGCTATCGCGTCTACAGGGTCGGCGAGGAAGAGCACGTGCGCGAGGCGCTCGCGCCCCCGCCGCTGCGTCGCTCGCGCCGTGCGCGCCGGGTGAGCTCTGTCCGGCGCGCGTGGACCTGGGCGCCCGTCATAGCGGCGGTCGCCACGGCGGCAGCGCTGTTCTGGCTGTACGGTCGCGAGGCCGTCGACAACTCACGGGCGGCGCTCGACATCCTGCGGGAGGTCGAGACGGTGCCAGGCTGGCTGCTCCTGGGGGCGCCGGTCGTGGCGCTCGCGACGATGGCTCTGGCCACCGCAGGCCTCGCCTTCGGTCGCCGGCGTGCGATCAAGGCCGTCGCCATGGTGGTGGTGGCGCTGGTACTGGCCGCCCCCGGCCTGGCGGTCGGGTACGCCAACGGCCTGGTGGTCCCCGTCGGACAGAGCGGATCTCCGGAGACCACGGTGCAGGAACGGGAGCAGATCGCCGCCGCCGACGCGGAGATCGCCCCTCCGTTGCCGGACAAGCCGATGAACATCCTGCTCATCGGCTCCGACAGGTCGGATATCCCCGACGACCCGGGGCGCTCGGACACCCAGATGCTGCTGCGTCTCGACCCCGACACCAGGAGCATCTCGATGCTCTCGTTGCCCCGTGACCTCCGTGTGTACATAGAGGGCGTCGGCTACGAGAAGATGAACGCGGCCTACTCCTACGGCGGTCCCAAGGCGGTGATCAGGACCTTCAAAGAGCTCACCGGCCTCCCGATCAACGGCTGGATCGAGACCGACTTCGCCGGTTTCTGGCACACGGTCAACATCCTGGGCGGCGTCTACCTTCCCATCGACCGCAAGTACTTCGTCCCGGCCAGCGCCAACTACAAGTCCATCAACCTCGAGCCCGGCTACCAGCTGGTGCGCGGCAAGCAGGCGCTGAACTTCGTCCGCTTCCGCCACGACCAGAGGGGGGACTTCACCCGCATGCAGCGCCAGCAGCTCTTCGTCAGGGAGCTGCAGCGTCAATCACGGCGCTGGAGCGGGGACTGGGACCGGGTCATCAGGCTCATCAAGGCGATCACGCGCGAGACCCGTTCGAGTCTCAGCTCGCTGGCCAAGATCGAGCCGCTCGTGGAACTGGCGTTCCAGGTGGACACGTCCCGCGTGTACCAGACGCACCTCGAGGGCGACACGCCGATGCTCGACGGGATAGCGTACGTGACCGCCTCCGAGGGGCAGATCGCCGAGGCGGTGCGCCGTTTCACCCATCCCGCGCAGGCCCCGGTGAGACGCAAGGACGAGGCGCGGGTCGCGAAGAACGTGTTCCCCGTGCGCGTCTACAACGGCAGCGGCATCGACGGCCTCGCGACCGCCGCCGCCACCCAGCTGAGCGCGCAGGGCTACAAGGCACAGGCCGTCGCCGACGACTACGAGTACCCCGACAGGGTGACCGCCGTGTACGCACCCAGGAGTCTCCGTTCCCACGCCGACGCCGTCGCCGCCATGTTGTCGCCGGCTGAGGTGCGCGTCATCCCTCGCGGCCCCGGCGTCGTCGACGGCATCTCGGTGTTCGTCGCCTCGTCGTTCGACGGCGTCCTGGACGTCCCTGATGCGGTCGTCGAGGAGCGCCAGACCCTGCTCGCGGGCCAGAAGGTCGGCTGGGAGACGTGGAAGCTGACCGACGCGGCCACGCCCCTGCGGCTCCAGGCTCCGGTGGCGTGGCCGGCGGGGTCCGTGTACGACCAGTTCCACAACTACTCGATCGAGACGACGGACGGCAGGCGTCTCGCTGCCTCAGTGGCCGTCGCGCGGACGCCGCTGTCCGGCTACTGGAGCGTCCAGGCCATGCGCTGGCTGCGACCGCCGGCGATCGAGAGCCCCACCGGCACGAAGAAGGTCGGTGGCCGCACCTACATGCTCTTCTACCAGGGCGACAGTCTCCACATGGTCGCCTGGAGGGAGCGTGGGACCCTGTACTGGGTGCTGAACACCCTGGACGATCAGCTGTCCAACGATGTCATGATGGGACTCGCGACCTCCTGCAGGCCCGTGAAGTGAACCGGCTGCGGGCACTGGCCCGGCGACTGGATCCGTGGACCGCTCTCGTGCTGGGCGGACTGCTCGCGATGGGGGTCGTGATCCTGCTCGCCACACCCGGCCCCTGGCAGCGCGTCGTCGGGGAAGAGCCGCCGGTGAGGCTCGAGGCGCCCGCCCCGGACGACGTCGCCCTGTTCGTGATGGGGGGCCGGGGAGGCGCCTGCTCCGGCGTGGTCTGGCTCCACCTCGACGCAGAGCGGCATGGGCTGACGGCGGTTGTCGTGGCGCCGCTGATCTCGGGGTTCGCGCCGGGTGACGGGTACGCATCCGTCGCCGACATCGCCGGCAGTGTCGGTCCGAGCGTGGCCGCGGCGGCGCTCGGAGCTGCACTCGGCGTCGACATGGACGCCTGGGTGGCACTGGACCGCGGGTCGGCGGACCTGGCACTCCAGGCGATGTTCCCGCTGACCGACTCGTACCCGGCGCGCGTCGGGTACCGCCAGGCGCGGCGAGCGTGGCGGGGCGCGGGCGACGCCGGGAAGGCGTGGCTGGCGCAGTTCCGCACCCTGCGATCCTCCCTGCGCTCGATCCGCTATGAGCATCTCGGAGTCGTGGCTCTCTCCAACTACGTGCTCGGGTTCGGCTCCGTGCGCAGTGACCTCAGCCTGCAGGGCGCGGCGACATTGGCGGAGACGCTCAAAGGAGTGGACCGCTCGCTGGTCGAGGTGCGCGCCACGCCGGTGATCGTGGAGCGCTGCCGCGGCGGGCGGGTCTGGCGGGCGGACACGGAGAAGGTGCGGGCACTCGCTCAGGCGTTGACCCGCGGCCTCCCGCCGCCTGTGAATGACCGGCTCGTCAGCGAGCGCACCCGTGCGGCTCGGGTGGTGGTCGTCGCGCCCTGGCCACGGGCACGCGCCGTACGCTACGCGGATGAGGTGCGCCGGCGTCTCATCGCGTCGGCCGGCGCGCCGGTGGAGGTCACGCTCGTGTCCGGGGGCGACGGACTCCTCGCCGCACGCGTCGCCCGTGAGCTGGATCGCCGGCCCGCTCTCGCGGTCCTGGTCGCTCCCCCTCCCGGAGGCGAGGGGGTCGCGGCCGTCGTCGCGGACGTGTGTCGCACGCTGCGGGAGCGCGGGCAGGAGGCCGTCGTCTCGGGCCCGCTGCCCGGGGACGGGGTCACGGGGGTCGCCGTGACGGAGGCGCCGCCGGCGGCCGTCGCGGACGGTCTTCCCGTCTCGCCCGTTCCGCGAGGGCGACTCATCCTCACCGAGGACGCCGCCCTGACGGTCGCCGCCAGGGCCAACGTCCAGACACTGGTGCGTGCCTGCTGGCCGCAGGTGTTGGCGCCGTCGCTCGCGTCCACCCGACTGGGGCTCTCGTTCGTGGCCGCGCGCCACATCGGCGTCGGCGTGGTCGGCAGTTCCGAGGCCGCCGTCGCCACGCTGCTGGCGCGACTCCGTCTGTGGGGATATCAGCCCAGCTTCCTGGCGCGCGAGGAGATCGGGCCGATGCGGCGGGGAGCGGGTCTGGTCCTGGCCTACCGTCCCGACGCTCGACGGGCGGCCACCGCTCTTGCCGGTGACCTCCGCCCGGCGCCGAGAAGTGTCGTCAGAACTGACGACGCCGCACGCGAACTCGTGGTGATCTCAGGGCGATGAGGTGGGGAACGCCGAAGGCGCCCCTCCCCGCGCGGGGAGGGGCGCCTTCGGCGTCGTGGATAGGTGTCGCCGGCTACGCCCGGCTACGCCTGAGCAGACTGCCGCCGCCGATGAGCGCGACGCCGGCGCCGAGGAGCAGCAGCACCTCGCCGCCGGTGAAGGCGAGCTCGCCGCCCTGTGCGCCTGGAGCCTGTAGGCTCGCGAGGAAGTCCTCGAGGACGCCGCGCAGGTCGGTGTACTGCTCGTAGACGGGATTGGCCTGGAGGTACGCCAGAGCCGCCTTGATCTGGGCGCTGCTCCAATTGCCGTCGATCGTACCGTCTTTGGCGTCCTTGATGATCGAATCGATGACCGACTGTGGCACGGCTGCCTGGGCGATCGCGGTGAACACCAGGACGAGCAGCAGCACGACGACGGCGGCTCCCAGGATCTTGGTCCTCATGACTTCACTCCCCCTTGTAGTACGGCTTCTCAGCACAGTGCTCCCTCTTCTCGGACACTGGCCCGCGTCGAACACCATACCCCACGATCGGCACTTTACCACCCTGCGGCGGCGCCGCAGCGCAGGCGTCACACTATAATGCCCGCGATGGAGATCCCTCGACACCCACCCCGCGTCGCCGGGGAGCCGCTTGTCAGGGTCCGCGACAGCATCCCCTATGCGCTCGCGCTGGGCGCCGTCGCGGCGTTCTCGTTCCTCTCCGGCGGATACGTCGTGGGACGCAGCACCCCTGTCGCCGTCGCCTTCCTCTGCGCGGCCGCGGTCTGGGTCTGGTTCCTGCGGCGCAGCACACGTCCGTCGCCCCTCTTCCTCGCCGCGCTGGTCGCGTTGGCCGCTTTCGCGGCCTGGTCCGCGCTGTCGGTGCTCTGGTCGTTCGGTCCGGACCTCACGCGGATCGCCTTCAACCTGACGGCGTTCTACCTCGCGGTGGTCACCGTCCTGGGACTGACCTCGGCCCGTGGACTGCAGGTCAGGGTCGTCGTCTACGGGTACCTCGTCGTCGCGACGGCCGTAGGCACCTACGCGTTCCTCGGCAAGGCCTGGCCCGATGTGGTCACGCACGCCCATACGTATGCCCGGCTCGACAGCCCGGTCGGGTACTGGAACGTGCTCGCGCTCATGATGGTCATGGGCATCTGCGCCGCACTGGCGGTGGCCGGCGACCGTGCCACCCCGGTAGCCGTGCGTACCGTCGCCGCCGCCGCGGCGGTGCCGATGGGCCTGGCCTTCTTCTTCACCTTCTCACGCGGCGGCTGGCTCGTGCTCTTCGTGGCGTTGGCGCTCTACTTCGCCCTCACCACCACCCGTCTCGCCAGCTTCGTCTCGCTCGTCGCCGTCGTCGCGCCCCTGGCCGGGATACTGTGGCGACTGCGCGGCCTCGAGACCCTGTTCGCCGCGACGACGGACGACTCCCTGCGCGCTCTGGAGGGGGGCGCGCTGCTGCGCTGGACGGCGGCGGCGCTCCTGATCACGGCCGGAGCACAGCTGGCCGCGGCTCTCGTCCAGCGCGGCGTGTCGTGGCCCCGCTGGTCCGTGCTCGTCGCCGGGGCAGTCGTGGTGGTGGTCCTCGTGGTGGTGGCGGGCGGCGGGTCGGCGCGCTTCGTCCAGCAGCGCGGCGGTACGTCCTGGGTCGGGCTGAAGCTGCATGCGCTCGTCACCGACGCCGAGTCCGAGCAGGGAGAGAACGCCGCGGACAGGTTGTTCGTCTTCACCAGTAACGGGCGCATACCGCTTTGGCGCGAGGCACTGGCGCAGTCGCGCGTCGTCCGCGCGGCGGGCACCGGCGCGGGGACCTTCGTGTTCACGCACTACCGCTTCCGCCAAGGGGGCGGGATTGTGAAGCACGCCCACGGCCAGTGGTTCAATGTGCTGAGCGAGCTCGGGGTCGTCGGGTTGGGGCTCCTTGTCGCTGCGACGGTGCTCCTCGTCGCGGCCATGATGGGCAATCCGTTCGCGCAACGCCGCGACCGCCTGCATCCGCTCCTGGTGGCGCTGCAGGCGGGAGTGGTGGCGTTTCTCATCCACATGTCGTGGGACTGGGACTGGGACATGGCTGCCGTGGGGACGGCGGCGTTCGTCTTTGTCGCGGTCGGCGCCTCGTACCGGACCACCCGGCAGGCGGACCAGCGGCGTCACACCGAGGAGCACGGTGGGGAGGAGGGCGTCGACGCGCAGCCACCGGGCCGCTGGGGTCGCGCCGGCTGGGGCGTGCGCGTCGTGGCCAGCGCGGCGTTGTTGTTGGTGGCGGCGAGCTGGCTGCCCCCGTATTTCGCCCTGCGGGCCCAGAACGCCGCGCTGGCCGCGGCCGCGGACGGCGAGGTGACGGTGGCCCTGGGGCATGCGCACCGCGCCGCCACGTGGGACCCGCTCGCCGTGAGACCGTTGCTCACCGAGGCGATGCTGCTGCAGCAACTGGGGCGCAACCGCGAGGCGCACGTGCGGCTGCAGACGGCGGCGCGGTTGCAGCCGCAGAACTACGAGGTCTGGTACGCACTGGGCATGCTGGAGCACGGCGTCCTGGGACGGGATGCGGCGGCGAGGTCGTCCTTCAGCCGTGCGCTCGCGCTCAACCCGGACGACGCCGACAGCCTGTACGAACTGCGGCGGCTCGCCCAGTAGGCCGGCAGCAGGTCGCGTGGCCCGACGGTCAGCCCCGCGTGGTAGACTCCCGGCCGTAGAAGGGCCCCCTGATCCTCACCGGAGGTGCAATCCCGCATGGAAGACGCTCCCATCGGGGTCGTCGGTACCGGCTACGTCGGCCTTGTCTCAGCCGCCTGCTTCGCCCATCTCGGTCACGATGTCGTGTGCATGGACGTCGACGAGAGCAAGATCGACCGGCTGGAGCGCGGGGAGATCCCGATCTACGAACCCGGCCTCGAGAGGCTCGTCTCGGACAACGCCGCGCGACTCTCGTTCACGACGTCGTACGACGTGCTGCTGGAGGGGTGCCGCATCCTCTTCATCGCGGTCGACACCCCGCCTTCTCCCTCCGGCGACGCCGACCTCTCCCGGGTGCAGCACGCGGTGCGTGAGGTCGCGGCGCGCGGCGGCGAGCGGCTGCTCGTCATGAAGAGCACGGTCCCCGTGGGGACCGGTGAGAAGGTGACCGCCGACCTCGAGGCGATGGGCGCCGGGCGCATCACCTACGCGTCCAACCCGGAGTTCCTGCGCGAGGGCGCGGCCATCCAGGACTTCCTCGAGCCGGACCGCGTCGTCATCGGCAGCTTCAGGGACGAGGACGGCGCCGCGGTGGAGGCGCTCTACCGCGGCATCGACGCCGAGATCGTGCGCACCAGCGTCCCCACCGCCGAGATGGTCAAGTACGCCTCCAACGCGTTCCTCGCCACCAAGATCTC
>JAAYBE010000054.1 GCA_012719015.1 Actinomycetota bacterium | reverse complement strand
TCGCCGCGCCCGCTGCGGCCGCCGACCTGGACGAGGAGCGAGTGGGTGCGCTCCTCGGCGCGGAAGTCCGGGAACCTCAGCGTCAGGTCGGCGTTGACCACTCCCACGAGGGTCACGTCCGGGAAGTGATGTCCCTTGGCGATCATCTGCGTCCCCACCAGCACCTTCGGACCAGGCTCGCGGAACCTGGTGAGCACCTGCTGCAGCCGCGCGTACGACCCGGCCACGTCGGAGTCCAGCCGCAGGAGGTCCACCCCGGGGAGGAGCAGACGCACTTCACGCTCCACCCGCTCGGTCCCGTAGCCGTGACGCACGAGGTCGGATCTGCCACAGATGGGGCAGGCGGACGGAGCGGGTTCACGATGCCCGCAGGTACGACAACGCAGAGTCCTGCCGCCGAACAGGGTGAGGGTCACGTCGCATCGAGGGCACTCCCACGCGTGTCCGCAGTGCTCGCACACGAGATAAGAGGCGATACCGCGGCGGTTGATGAAGAGGATGGCCTTCTCGCCCGCGTCGACCACGCCGGTGAGCGCCTCGCGCAACGGGTCCGAGAAGAGCCCGTGGTGGGCTCGCATGTCGACGACTTCAAGGGCCGGGGGCCGCGTGCCGTCCACCCGCTGGCGCAGGTCGGCGTGGAGCGCGACGCGGTCATAGGACTCGACGCTCGGTGTGGCCGAGCCGAGGATCACGACCGCTCCGTCGGCGGCCGCGCGCCAGCGAGCCACCGTGCGCGCGTCGTAGGCGGGCTCGCTCTCCTGTTTGTACGACGTGTCGTGCTCCTCGTCCACGACGATCAGCCCGAGGTCCGCCAGCGGCGCGAACACGGCCGAACGTGCTCCGACCACGATACGGACCTCGCCGCGGGCGATCGCCGCGTACGCGAGGACCCGCTCCCTGGCCGAGAGGCCCGAGTGCAGCACGGCGACGGGGATGCCGGTGAAGCGCCGTCGGACCCTCGCCACAGTCTGGCCCGTGAGGCCGATCTCGGGCACCAGGAGGAGGGCCGAGCGCCCGGCCTCCAGCACCTGCTGGGCGGCCTGGAGATAGACCTCGGTCTTGCCGCTGCCGGTGACGCCGTGCAGCAGCACCTCGTCGCCGGGCCGCGCGTCGCAGAGCACGCACCGGAGCGCGCGGCGCTGCTCGTCGAGCAGGTCCGGCATGTCCGCGACGGCCGCACACGCCGTGGCATCCGGCAGCGGGATCGGGGTCTCAGCCCCGTAGCCTCCGCCCACGGGCGTGGGCGGCGCGGAGCCCCCAGCCTCGTCGTCGCCGGCGCCGGGCGCCGGATCGGCGCTCACCAGCGCCCCTTCCGCGAGGAGCCGGCGCAGGCCGGCGGCGGAGAGGCCGGCGGCGGCGCGCAGCTCCCGCTCCCCGATGCTCCCGGCCTGTTCGACGAGCGTGAGCGCGCTGCGTTGCCGGGGTCCCAGCCGTGCCGGGGTCTCAGAACCCCGTCGGAGGGCCCGGTCCGGGGCCGCGACGCCGACGACGCGGGCGCGGTAGGCCACCCGCAACCAGCCTCTGCGGCGGTAACGCTCATGCTCGGGCGGGAGCGGGCCGGCCGGGAGACGGACGCCGCCGAGTGCGCCCAGAGCCTCTTCCCCGGCCGCGACCGCCGCTGCGCCGGCCTCCGTGAGCTCGTACCGGCGATCCACCTTGAGCGCTCCCACCGGAGGACACACCAGCGTCAGCGCAGCGGCGAAGGAGGAGAGATAGTGACGCTCCACGCGGCGGGCGAGATCGAGCAGCCCGGGCGGCACTGGAGGCACGCGCAACACATCGTGCAGCGGCAGTACGCGCCCCTCGTGGCCGCTCGCGTCGCGGATCTCGAGCACCACGCCGATCACCGTGCGCGCACCCAGCGGTGCGGCCACGAGCGCTCCGGCCTGCGCCGCCGCCGCGAGGTGGGCGGGCACCTCGTAGTCGAAGGCCTCGGCGAAGGCCCGCGTGCGGACCAGCGGGAAGACGGCGGCGTAGCTCACGCGGCGCCGCCCTCCGCCCGGCGCGGCCTCAGTCCTTGAGACCGGCGGCGTGGAGCGCGTCGGCCTCGAGGCCCGCGGCGGCGCGCAGCGCCTCGGCCTTGTCGGTGCGCTCCCACGTGAAGTCGTGGTCGCTGCGACCGAAGTGGCCGTAGGCCGCCGTCTTGCGGTAGATGGGGCGGCGCAGGTCGAGGTCGCGCAGGATCGCCGCCGGCCGGAGGTCGAAGTGCTCGTCGACGAGCCCCTCGATGACCGCCAGGTCGACCTTCTCGGTGCCCTCGCAGTCGACCATCACCGAGACCGGATGGGCCACACCGATGGCGTAGGCCACCTGCACCTGGCAACGATCGGCCAGACCGGCGGCGACCACGTTCTTGGCCACGTGCCGGGCGGCGTAGGCGCCGGAGCGGTCCACCTTGCTCGGGTCCTTGCCTGAGAAGGCGCCGCCGCCGTGCGGAGCGGATCCGCCGTATGTGTCGACCACGATCTTGCGCCCGGTGAGGCCGCAGTCGCCCATCGGGCCGCCGATGACGAACTTGCCGGTGGCGTTGATGACGGTGATGTCCTCGAGCCTGTCCGGGTCGTACAGGGACTTGGGCAGGATGGGCTCCACGACGTGCTCGAGCACGTCGGGGTAGATGATGCTCTGCAGGTCGGCGCTCTCGGCGTGCTGGGTGGCGAGCACGACCTTGACGATCTCGACCGGCTTGCCGCCCTCGTACCGCACCGTGACCTGACTCTTGCCGTCGGGCCGCAGGTAGGGCAGGATCTCCGCCTTGCGTACGTCGGCGAGACGGCGGGCGAGCCTGTGCGAGAGCGCGATGGGCAGCGGCATGAGCTCCGGCGTCTCGGTGCACGCGAAACCGAACACCATGCCCTGGTCGCCGGCGCCCTGCGTGTCGAGCACGTCGTCGTCGTTGACGTCTGTGCGCTTCTCGTAGGCCTCCTCCACGCCCTGGCTGATGTCGGGCGACTGCGGGTCGATGGAGGTGATCACGCCACAGGTGTCGCAGTCGAACCCGTAGAGAGCGTTGTCGTAGCCGATGCCGCGGATGGTCTCGCGCACGATCTTCGGGATCTCCACGTAGGTGTCGGTGGTGATCTCGCCGGCGACCACGACGAGCCCCGTGGTGATCAGTGTCTCGCAGGCGACGCGGCCATACGGGTCCTTGGCGAAGATCGCGTCGAGGATGGCGTCCGAGACTTGGTCGGCGATCTTGTCGGGATGGCCCTCGGTGACCGATTCCGACGTGAACAGGTGCGTACGCTCTTCCACGTGAGTCCTCCGGGCGGGCAGCACGGGCGAACCGGCTGATTGGGTGTGGCCGTCGGGCCTCGGGGCGGTCCCGCGGCCCGGAGCAGTGTACCAGACCCCTCCGACGGGCGGCAACGCGCCGACCCGGCAGGAGTCACAGGCCCTCGTGACGCTCGCTCTTCGGCGTCCGTGCCATGAGGTGCGCGACGCACTCCCGTGGCGTGCGGTTGCCCTCCAGGACCTGATAGACGTTCTCGGTGACCGGCATCTCCACGCCGAGCCTGCCCGCCATGTCGTGCAGCGCGTAGGCGGTGTGCAGGCCCTCCACCACCTGCCCGACCCGGCTCTCCACCTCGGCCGGCGGCACGCCTTTCGCGAGCAGCTCGCCCGCCAGCCGGTTCCGGCTGTGCCGCGAGGTGCACGTGGCGATGAGGTCGCCGATCCCGGCGAGGCCGGTGAACGTGGCGATGTGCGCCCCCTGGATCATGCCGAGCCGCGTCATCTCGGCGACGCTGCGGGTGATGAGACTGGCGCGCGAGTTGTCTCCGAACCCGAGGCCGTCGGACATGCCCACCGCCACCGCCACCGGGTTCTTGATCGCACCGCAGAACTCGACCCCCACCACGTCGTCGTTGGTGTACACGCGGAAGGTCTCGCTGGTGAGCGCCGTCTGCAGGCGCAGCGCGACGGCCTCGTCGGCGCAGGCGATCACCGTCGCCGACGGCATGTCCTTGCCGACCTCCTCGGCGTGGTTGGGGCCGGAGAGCGCGGCGGCGCCGGCCCCCGTCTCCTCCTCGATCACCTGGGTGGGCCGGTCGAGGGTGCCGATCTCGTACCCTTTGGCGAGGGAGAGCTGCAGAGTGTCCCGGGGGCGGCGCGGAGCAGCCCATCTGGCCGCATCACGCACCGCCTGCGTGGGCACCGCGTACACGAGCAGCTCGATCCCGTCGAGGCTGGCATCGTCCCTACCGGTGAACCGGATCGCCTGGGGCAGCTGGACGCCGGGCAGGAAGTGCGGGTTCTCGTGCGTCGCCTGCAGTCGCACCGCCTCTTCACGGGCGAGCGTCAGCACCTCCACCTCGTGCCCCCTCAGCGCCAGCAGACGGGCGAAGGCGCTGCCCCAGCTCCCGCTGCCGATGACGGTGGTCCTCACCTCACGCCTCCTCCTGCCCGCCGGTCGCCGAGTCCCGTCGGCTGCTCCACAGGGTCTTGACCCGGTTCTCCTCACCGCGCAGCAGGCGCCGGATGTTGCTCCGGTGCGCCCACCACACGACGATCGCTACCAGGACGCCGGCGATCTTGTACGGAGTGGGTTCGTCGAAGACGTAGGCCAGGACCGGGACCAGGGAAGCCGCCGCCAACGAGGCCACGCTCACGTACCGCGTCGTCAGCAGAAGCACGATCCACACGGTGACGACGATGAGGAACACGAGCGGGACGAGCGCCAGGACGACCGCCGCCCCGGTGGCGATGCCCTTTCCGCCCCGGCCCTTCAGGAAGATCGAGTAGATGTGCCCGACCACCGGCGCGGCGGCGATGAAGATCGCCCACCACGGGTGGAAGAGCGCCGCCGCCAGCGCCGCCGGGACGTACCCCTTGAGCATGTCGCAGGCGAGGACGGCCACGCCCGCCCTCTTGCCCAGTACGCGGAAGACGTTGGTCGTGCCCACGTTGCCCGAGCCGTGCAGACGCACGTCGACGCCGAAGAACACCTTGCCGATGACGAGGCCGAACGGGACGGAGCCGATCAGGTAAGCGGTCGTCAGGAGAACGCCGAAGCCGAAGACCGGGAGGACGTTCATCGTCTACCCTTGAAGTCGATGACGAGCGGGACACCGTCGAGCCCGAAGCGGGCGCGGAGCCGGTTCTCGACGTAGAAGCCGAAATCGCGGGTGACGAGGGTCCGGTCGTTGACCTCGATCGCCAGTCTCGGCGGCGCCGTCGCGAACTGGGCGACGTAGTACGTCTTGAGTCGCCGGCCGCGCTTCATCGGACCTGGGCGGTCCGCGATCAGGTCCCGGAGCGCGCGGTTGAGCTCACCGGTGGGGATATGGGCGCGGAAACGGGCATCGAGCCCGGCGACCGTGCGCAACAGGTCGTGCACCCCGCGACGGGTGAGGGCGGACACGGCGACGACGGGGGGCTTCTGGCGCAGCTTGCGACGGGCGACGCCTGCGATCCCCTCGAGGTCGGGAGACGCGAGGTCGACCTTGTTCACGGCGAGCACCGTGGCGCAGTGACGCTTCGCCGCCTCGGCGCAGATCGAGAGGTCGAGCTCGCCGAAGCGCAGCGTGGCGTCGGCCACGACGATCGCGACGTGCGCCCGGTCGAGGCTCTGCACACTGCGCAGATAGGCATAGTACTCCACACCGGTCACCTTGGCGGCCTTGCGCATGCCGGCCGTGTCGATGAAGCGGAAGCGGCCGATGTCCGTGTCGACGACGCTGTCGATGGCGTCGCGCGTGGTACCGGCGATCTCGCTGACGATGGTACGCGTCTCGCCCGCGATCGCGTTGAAGAGCGAGGACTTGCCCGCGTTCGGCCGGCCGACGATCGCCACCGGTGTCTCCGTCTCGGACGTCGGCGCCCCATCGTCGATCGGCGCCGCCTCCGTCTCCTGCATGAGACGGTCCAGCAGTTCACCGCTCCCCGTGCCGTGCAGGGCGGAGACGAGCAGCGGCTCTCCGAGCCCGAGCCGGTAGATCTCCGGCGCCGCGGCGGTGCTCGACGGATCGTCCATCTTGTTGGCCACCACCAGCACCGGCACGCGCGCGCGGCGCAGCGCGTCGGCGATCACGTGGTCGTCGGCGAGCGGTCCGCTGCGACCGTCGAGCACGAACAGCACCACGTCGGCGGCCGCGATGGCCTGCTCCACCTGCTCACGGACGTGGCCGGCGAAGGGCGCGTCCGGCGAGGTGTCGTACCCTCCGGTGTCGACGAGATGCACGCGCCTTCCCGCCCACTCCACCTCGACTTCCTTGCGGTCCCGCGTCACGCCCGGGGTCTCATGCACCACGGCCGTACGTGTGCCGCTCAGACGGTTCACCAGGGTGGATTTGCCGGCGTTGGGAGAACCGACGACGGCGACGACGGGCGGCTTGGTCATTCAGACAGTCTAGCAAACGCCTCGCCGAGTGAGGCCGCCACGACGAGGCGCCCGTCACAGGCGGCTTTCAACTCGTCTTCGCCGACGTCGTCGAGGGTGCGCCCGAGGGCGTCGGGCAGCCACACACGGGGGGCCAGGAGCCATTCGCCCTCGGCGAGCGGGGTCTTGCGGAGCGCCCGCAGCACCTCCTCTCCGCCGAGAAGTCCCGTGACCGTGACGTGCGGACCGAAGACGGCGTTCGCGACAGCGAAGGGCTGCATCGGCGTTCCGGCTGCGGCCGACAGCGTCGTGGCGGCGGCGGCCACGACCGGACGCGCGAGCGTGCCGGTGAGGAGCCGGACGGCGGTCACCGCGCGGCGAGGCCGACGCGCCGCGGACCCCCGGCCCGGCGTGTGACGCGCCCAGTCCGCGGCCAGTGCCGCGGCCTCCTCGAGCGTCGCAGCGCAGATACCGACGCCGTTCTCGTACTGCTCCGGCGCGTCACTCGCCGGAGGCGTCAGACCGGCCAGCAGATACAGTTCGTCGGCGGCGTGCACGAAGGCCGCCCCGCGCGTGGCGCGGAAGTCGCGCTGCCAGGCCTCGATCCGGGCGAGCGTCGCCCGCGCGTCGGCTCCCGTCACCCGGCGCAGGTCTCCCTCCGCGGCCAGCGACACCGGCACCACGCCCAGGTCGACGACGCTGCGCAGCCCGGCGCTGCACCGGACGGTCTCCTCCAACGTGACGCCGTCGTTCCACCCCGGACACAGCACCACCTGCAGATGCAGTCTCACGCCGGCGGCGGCGAGGCGTTCGAGCAGGGCGCGCGCGCCTGAGGCGGCGCGGCCCATGAGTCGCACCCGGGCCGCATCGTCCCAGGCGTGCAGCGAGACGAACAGCGGCGAAAGGCCCAGCGTCAGGATGCGCTGGACATCCGCCTCGGACAGGTTGCTCAGGGTCGTGAAGTTCCCGTGCAGGAACGACAACCGATAATCGTCGTCCTTGACCCGGAGCGCCTCCCGCAACCCCCGCGGCACCTGGTCCACGAAGCAGAAGCGGCACGCATTGCGGCAGGTGCGCGGCGCGTCGCCGAGTCCGGCGTGGTCGAGCGAGATGCCGTGCCACTCCCCGGCACGCGGCGCGACGACGAGGTCCAGCGGGCGGCCCTCGCGCAACACCGAGGCCCAGAGAACGCCGTCGGCGGCCGCATCCTCGAGATCGAGGACGTCGAGCGGGACGCGACCGTTCAGATCGACGATACGGTCGCCCGGGAACAGGCCGGCGCGTGCCGCGGCGGCTGCCACGTCGGCCACCACGACGCCGGCGCAGGCGCCGACGGAGACGTCATCCACCGCAGAGATCCACCAGGGCCTGCACCGTCGCGGCGATCTCCTCGTCCGGGGTCGAGGCCCCCGCCGTGACGCCGACCCGGCCGGCTCCGACCAGCCATTCGGGACGCAGCTCGGCGGCCGACTCGATGTGGTGGGTGCGCGGCTCGATGGCCGCGCAGAGCTGGGCGAGGCGGGCCGTGTTGGCGCTGTTGCGCCCGCCCACGACGACCACCACGTCCACCTCCTCGGCCATCTCGCAGGCCGCGCTCTGACGCTTCTCCGTGGCGTCGCAGACCGTGTTGAAGACGAGGAGCTCGCGCGCCGCGGGAGCGAGCTCCGCCGCCAGCGCCGAGAGATTGGCCCGCGTCTGCGTCGTCTGTACGACGACGCCGACACGCCGGCCGCGGAGACGCTCGAGCGGCAGCCCGGAGGCGTCCTCCACCACGACCGCGTCCGCCCCCGCGAACCCCTGCAGGCCCACCACCTCGGGATGGTCGCGCTCACCCAGGATCACGACCGCGTAACCGGCGTCGCGAAGCATGGCCGCCTTGCGCTGCGCCACCGAGACGAACGGACAGGTGGCGTCGACCACGTTGAGCCGCCGGGAGCGGGCGTGCTCCAGCACGTCCGGGGGGACCCCGTGCGTGCGCACGATCAACGTGCCCGACCCGGCCTGGCCGACGTCGTCGACCACATGGACGCCGCGCTCCTCGAGGCTCCCCACCACACGGGGGTTGTGGATGATCGGCCCGAGCGTCGCGACCGGCGCGGGAGCACCTTCGAGCGCCTCGCCGG
>JAAYBE010000393.1 GCA_012719015.1 Actinomycetota bacterium | reverse complement strand
GAGCGACCTGCTCGAGCTCTGCGCCGCGGCGGCGCAGGGCGACCTGGCGGGTGCGGACGTGCTCTGGAAGCCGCAGGATTGCGTGACCGTCGTGCTGGCCTCCGCCGGATACCCCGCGAGCAGTCGCAAGGGCGACGTCATCGAGGGACTGGACGCGGCGGCGACCCTGGACGACGTGACCGTCTATCACGCCGGGACCGCGCGGCAGGACGGCCGGGTGGTCACGGCCGGGGGCCGCGTCCTCGCGGTGAGCGCGCTCGGGAACGGGTTCGCCGCCGCCCGCGAGCGCGCCTACGACGCCGTCGGCCGGATCAGCTTCGACGGCATGCAGGTCCGGCCCGACATCGCCGAGCGCGCCGTCCGGGCGCGCGCCGGGGAGCTCGACCTGTTCCCGCCCGGCTTCAGCGGCTGAGCACAGACGCAGGACGCCCGTCGAGAGCCGGCCCCCGAGAGACAGGAGCGCACCGTGGAAGACACCCGGACCGAGGTCGAGGAGATGTTGCAGAGCATCCGGATGGAGCCGGTGCTCGTGGGCATCGTCATGGGCAGCGAGAGCGACCGTGAGGTCATGGAGAAGGCGGCCGCCGAGCTCGAGGAGCGCCGGATCAGGTACGAGATCGACGTGCTCTCGGCCCATCGCGACCCGGAGAAGGTGGCGCACTACGCGAGGACCGCCCAGAGCCGCGGGCTCAAGGTGCTGATCGGCGGCGCCGGCAAGGCGGCGGCCCTCCCGGGCGTCCTCGCCGCCTATACCAACCTGCCCGTGATCGGCGTCCCCATCAAGACGGCCGACCTCGGCGGACTCGACTCCCTGCTCAGCATCGTCCAGATGCCGCCCGGGGTGCCGGTCGCCTGCGTGGCCATCAACGGCGCGCGGAACGCCGCCATCCTCGCCGCCCGGATCCTCGATCTCTGAGGTCACACGCCTGTACGTCCTCCCTGCGGGGAACACTCCCTGCATGGACAGGCGATCCATCAGGTCGATCCTCGCGCCGCCGCCGCCCGCTGCGGCGTCCCCCGGCATCTCGGCGGGGCCGTTCGTGTTCGTCTCGGCCCAGCTCCCGGTCGACAGGCACGGCGAGCTCGTGGGCGCGACCGCGGCGGAGCAGGCCGCCGGCGCGCTCGACAACCTCGCCCACCAGCTGCGGTCGGCCGGCCTCTCCCTGGACGACGTGGTCAGCCTCGAGATCCACCTCGTCGACCAGGCGGACACGGCCGCCGTCGACTCCGTGCTGGAGTCCCGCTTCACGCGCCCGTACCCCGCCGTCACTCTGAGCGGTGTACCATGGGTCCCCGGCGCCGCGCGGCTCCAAGTGGCCGCCGTCGCGCAACGCTATTAGGGTCCCGGATGCCGAGGAACGACAGACCACCGAGCCCGAAGACCATCTCGGGCTTCCTGTACGTCGCCGTGGTTCTCATCGCGGTCGCGCTGATCTACGTCGCCGTGCGCGCCCTGCTCGCCTGAATCCCGGGCCCCGCACGAAAGGACCCCTCATGGAGAAGCAGGTCTTCGCCTCTCCCGACGGCGCCCCGGCCGTCGGGCCGTATTCGCCCGCGGTCGGCTGCGGGGAGCTCGTCTTCGTCTCCGGCCACGTCCCTCTGGACACCGCGGGCAGGGTCGTGGGATCCACGCCGGAGGAGCAGGCGCGCAAGGTGCTCGAGAACCTGGGCGCGACTCTGGGGACGGCCGGACTGACCCTGGACGACGTGGTCAAGACCACCATCTTCCTCAAGGACATGGAGCAGTTCGCAGCCGTGAACGAGGTGTACGGCGAGTTCTTCTCGGAGCCGTATCCGGCCCGCTCGACGGTCGAGGTCGCGCGCCTGCCCAGGGATGTCCACGTCGAGATCGAGGCGATCGCCCACCGTGGGTGAGACGTGCGGCGGCGCGCGGAGAGACGGGCGCGGGCGTCCCGTGGCGCCGGTCACACCGTCGTGGCCGATCCTCGTCGTCCTGGCGGCCGCCGTCCTCGCCGCCGTCGCGGCGACCGCCTGCGGCGGCGCGACCGTCGCGGCCGACGACCCGCTGGTCGGTTTCTGGCTCGGCGGGGGTTCCGCCGACCAGATGACGATGAT
>JAAYBE010000392.1 GCA_012719015.1 Actinomycetota bacterium | reverse complement strand
TACGGCGTGATCGGCTGGGGCCTGGTGGCGCCGCTCCTGCTCGGCGCGCCGCTGGCGGCGGCGGTGGGGGTCGCGCTCGGCGCCGACCGGCGGCGCCTGATCCTCTGGCTCGGGGCGGGCGCCGCGCTGTGGACCACGGCGCTCACGGTGGCGGTGGCGTTGGGGGTGGACGCACTGCGCGCCGTGGGGTGAGAGCAGCGCCGTAGGGCGACCGGCCGCCGCCGGCTGACGGACGCGCCGCCGGTCAGCCTGTGCGGCCCGGGCGCGTGCGCGGCTCGACCGGCGGGAGCTCCCAGGCGTCCGGCCGCGACGGGGCGGGGACGCCGGGGACCCGCGACCGGCCGTCGCCACTCCGTCCGTCGCTCCGGCCGTCGCCCCGGCTATGGCTGCGGCCGATGACGCGCAGGAGGTCGCTGATGCGGTGCGCCACCACCGCGAGGCCGTGCTCCTCGTCGTTCTGCAGCTCCCCGTCGACCAGCAGGTAGACCGCGTCTTTGAGCACGCGCCCGTACTTGAGGTAGACGTCGTTGAAGACGACCACCTGGCCCAGCTCGGTCTCGTCCTCGAGGGTGAGGAACAGGGTGCGATGGCCGCTGCGGACCCACGGCATCTGGGCCCGCTCGAGCGCGCCGGCGACGCGCACACGCGTGCCGTGACGCACCTCGGGCAGGCGCCGCATGGGGACGACGCGGAGCGCCTTGACCTCGTCGCGCACGAAGCGCAGGGGATGGGCGCTGACGTTGAGGCCGAGCAGCTCGAGCTCGGTGCTCACGCGGCGCTGCGGCGACCAATCGGGCAGGAAGCCGAGCGGCCCGAGCTGCTCGTCGAACGCGAGACGGGGCTGCTCGAGGCCGTCGGGGGCGGCGGGGACGGACGCGGTCCCTCGCGCACCCGCCGCCCGCGCGGCCGACCTCGCGCCGGCGTACAGCAGCGGCACCTGCGCGACCACCTCCTCGCGGCGCACGCCGAGCGCGTCGAAGGCGCCCAGCCGCGCGAGGTTCTCGGTGATCTCGCGGCTGACGCGCGTGCGCGCGACGAAGTCGGCCGGCGAGGCGTACGGCCGCGGCGGGCCCTCGCCGCAGGCGTCTCCGCGTCCCTCGACGATCGCCCGCCGCGCCGCGGCGCTCATCTCCTTGACGTAGGCGAGCCCGACGCGCAGCGCCGTGCCGTCCTGCTCGACCTCGAACCACTCGCCGCTGCGGTTGACGTCGAGCGGGAGCACGGCGAGCCCGAAGCGGCGCGCGTCGTTGAGCACCACGCGCGGCGAGTAGAAGCCCATGGGCTGGTTGTTGAGGATGCCGCAGTAGAACTCGGCCGGGTAGTGCGCCTTGAGCCAGGCCGAGGCGTTGCAGACGATGGCGAAGCAGGCGGCGTGCGCCTTGTTGAAGCCGTAGGCGGCGAAGCCGCGGAGCTGGCGGAAGACCTCCTCCGCGACCGCGCGCGAGGCGCCGCGCGCCATCGCCTTGCGGACGAAGTCGCGGCCGATGGCGTCCATCTCCTCCAGGGAGCGCTCGTGGGTCATGGCGCGGCGCAGCGTGTCGGCCTCGGCGAGGCTGAAGCCGGCCACCGCCGCGGCCACCTCGATGACCTGCTCCTGGTAGACGATGACCCCGTAGGTGCGGCGCAGGATGCGCTCCATGGCGGGGTGCGGCACGGTGACCGGCTCCCTGCCGTGCCGCCGCCGGATGAACGGACCGATCATCTCCGCCTGCAGCGGGCCGGGGCGGAAGAGCGAGATGGCGGCGATGACGTCCTCGAAGTCGCGCTCCTGCAGCCGCGTGGCCAGGTTGCGCTGCCCCGAGCTCTCGAGCTGGAACAGCCCGACGGTGCGCGCCGAGCGGATGAGCTCATACACCTCGGGGTCGTCGCGCGGCAGCTCCCAGGCGCGCACCCGCTCGCCGGTGCGCGCCTCGATGCGGCGCACCGCCTCGGCGATGGCGGAGTGCATCTTGAGCGCCAGGATGTCCATCTTGACGAGGCCCAGCGTCTCGATGTCGTCCTTGTCGAACTGGGCCACCACCACGCCCTTGGCCGCCCACTGCAGGGGCACGCGGTCGGTGAGCGGGTCGCGCGAGAGGATGAACCCGCCCAGGTGCGTGCCGAGATGGACGGGGAAGCCCGAGAGCCGCTCGGCGACGTCGACCAGGCGGCGGTAGTGCGGCTGTCGGAACTGGTGGTCGGCGAGCTCGGGGCGCTCGGCGAGCATCTCCCCGAGCCTGGCCGCGCTGCCCCACGGGACCTTGCGCGAGAGGCCGTCGACCTCCTCCGGCGTGAAGCCGAAGGCGCGGCCGACGATGCGCACCGCCGAGGGCGCCCGCACGGTGTTCACGGTGGCGACCATGGCGACCTTGTCGTGGCCGAAGCGCTCGTAGATGTAGCGGATGACCTCGTCGCGGCGCGCCGAGCAGAAGTCGATGTCCACGTCGGGCATCTCGCGGCGCGCCGGGTTGAGGAAGCGCTCGAAGAGCAGTTCGTGCTCGATGGGGTCGGCGTCGGTGACGCGCAGCACGTAGCTGACGATGCTGTTGCCGGCGGAGCCGCGACCCGAGTAGTAGATGCCGCGGCGGCGCGCGAACCCGACGATGTCGTGCACGGCGAGGAAGTACTCGGCGAAGCCGAGCTCCTCGATGACGCGCAGCTCGCGCTCGAGCCGCGCCGTGATCGCGGCGGTGAGCGGCCGATACCGCTCGGCGGCGCCCGCGAAGCAGCGCTTCCAGAGCAGCGAGAAGGCGGTCTCGCCGGGCGGCAGCGGGTAGGCGGGGAAGAGGAGCCTGCCGAGCCCCAGGTCCAGATCGCAGCGCGCGGCGATGCGCGCGGCGTTGGCGTACGCCTCCGGGTGACGCTGGAAGAGGCGGCGCATCTGCGCCGGGCTCTTGAGGTACAGCTCGGCGTTCCTGCGCCCCAGCGGGTTGGGCAGCGGCTGGCCGGCGGCCTCCGCGGCGAGCACGTCGTGGAGCCCGGCGTCGGCCTTGACCGTGTAGTGGACGTCGCCGGTGGCGACGGTGGGCAGGCGCAGCTCGTGGGCGAGGAGGTCGAGGGCGCGCAGCGAGGCGCCCGAGTCCGGCAGCAGCTCGTGCTGCAGCTCGATGAAGTAGTCGCGGCCGAAGATGGAGCGGAAGACGGAGGCCGCCGCGCGGGCGCCGGCCCTGTCGCCGGCGAGCAGCCGCGCCCAGACCTCGCCGCGCCGGCAGCCGCTGAGCGCGACGAGGTGGCCGCCGTGCTCGGCGAGCGTGGCGAGCCGGGCCAGCGGGGGCTCGCCCGGGCGCTCGAGGTGGGCGGCGCTGATGATGCGGCACAGGTTGCTCCACCCGGTGTAGTCCCTGGCGAGCAGCACCAGGTGGTGGCCGCCGGCGCCGGCGACGTGGGCGGCGGCGGGCGGCACCGTGGCCGCCGCCCTGAGGTGGGCGATGCGGCCGTCCGGACTGGCCGCGGCCGCCGCGGCCGGATCGGCCGAAGTCCCGCCGGCCGGCGCTTCGGTCCGCGCGGCGCCGTCCCGGTCCGGATCCCACGCCCGACCGCCGGGCCCGACCGCCGGCTCGACGGTGAGCTCCACGCCGACGATGGGCTTGATACCGGCCGCCTCGCACGCCTGGTAGAAGCGCACGGCGCCGTACAGCCCCTCGTGGTCGGTGACCGCCAGCGCCGGCATGCCCAGCTCGGCCGCCCGCGCGACCACCTCGGGGATACGGCAGGCGCCGTCGCCGAACGAGAACGTGGTGTGCAGGTGCAGGTGGACGAAGCTCACGGCCGAATACCCCGGTGAGCAAAGCCGCGCAGGTGCGCGACCGTCGTCCGAAGGAGGGACTCCGTGCCGAACATCGGAGCGCTGGAGCTGCTGATCGGGCTCGTGCTCTGGGTGGGCATCGTGGTGTTCACCGCTTGGCTGGCGGCGAAGAAGGGGTACAGCCCCGCCGTGTGGACCATCCTCGCGATCCTCCTGACGTGGATCGCGCTCCTCATCGTGCTCGTGCTGCCGCGGCGGACGCCGGCCACCTGACCCGGGGTCATCCGACCTCCCGTTCGAGCGCCCACGCTCTGGCGAGGCGGTCGTAGCGCAGGTCGAGGACGCGGCCGCCGGCGCGCACGCGCCAGTACGAGCGGCTGACGTGGCCCTCGTCCCTCCACCAGCCCGTCTCGAGGACCCACGTCTCGAGCACGCGCTCGACCTGGTAGCGGCGGCGGCGCCAGACGAAGGCGACCGGGCGCCGCGCCCGCTCGTCCCAGGT
>JAAYBE010000391.1 GCA_012719015.1 Actinomycetota bacterium | reverse complement strand
GGTCAGGCGATGAGGGCGGCCATGCCGGGGAGCAGGATGTTGTTCTCCAGGTGTACGTGCCGGTGGATGTCGGCCTCGAACTCACGCAGGCTGCGGAAGGTGAGGTCGTACGTGGCGCAGGCGTCGGGCGGGAGCGCATAGCCCATCGCGAGGTCGCGGATGCGATGGAGCGCGCCGCCGACCTCGTCGTGCTCGGCGGCGAGCTGTCCCACGCCCGTGCGCAGCGTGTCGGCGTCGGCGGGATCCACGGCCTCGCCGGCGCGGGTCGCCGCCTCGGCCCGCTTGACGGCCGGGAAGAAGACCCGCTCCTCCTCGTCGAGGTGCGTCATGAGCGCGGCCGCCATGGCGCTGTAAACGGCGCTGATCTCCGCCAGCTCCGGATGGTGCGCGCCGTGTACCTGCTCGATCTTGCGCGCCAGAGCCCCGATACGAGGGGCGTTCTCGCGCACGTAGGTGTGATGGGCCGCGTCGATGTGGTCGATCAGCTGCGTGAGCGTCCAGGAGGTGACGTCGTCGTCGTGCGCGGCCGGCGCCGTGGCCGTCGCATGGGCGAGATCCTTCTGCACCCGCTCGAGGTCGACCCGCGCGGCCACACATGCGTCGCCCAGCGCGACGTCGCCGCCGCAGCAGAAGTCGATGCCGTAGCGTTCGAAGACGGCGGCGGTGCGGTAGTCCCTGGTGACGATAGCGCCGACGGTCTGGGTGCGGAGGTCGGCAGGAGTGTCGGGTCTGTCGGTCATGAAGCGCTCCCTGTGAGTCATGGGCCGATCGGGGCGGGGCGGATCAGCAGGACGATCCGCGCGTCTGGCCTTGAGTCTCCCACGCGGCGCACAGCTTCACGCTTGACCTTCGACAAGCGGTGTCCCGTTCACACGAGGCAGGCGCCGGATCAGATCGGCGGACTCCTTCCGCGGCCGGTAGACTGGACGGGGCGCGGGGCGCCGGAAGGAGCATCAGCTCACGGGCGCCGAGAAGATGCCGCGGCCTTCTGGTATGTACCATGAAGTGATACCATAGACGGAGCCGTCGCCATGGGGCGAGACCCGATGGCGCCGGGTCGCGGACGCAGGGTGGCCAGGACCATGAACGAAGAGAGCTCGCCGACCAGGACAAGCCCCCTCTACCTGTGGGTCGCCTCGCTGTTGCGCGACAGCATCGAGGCCGGCGAGCTCGCGCCCAACGCATCTGTCCCCTCGGAGCGCGCGCTGAGCGAACGGTACGGCATCAGCCGCATGACCGCGCGTCACGCCCTGGAGACGCTGATGCACGAGGGATACGTGTGCCGCGACGCGCGTCGCGGCACCTTCGTCGCCGAGCCTCGACTGCACTTCAGCGTGGGCAGCTTCACCCAGATCATGGCCGCCGGCGACCACGTGCCCGGCTGCGAGGTGCTGACCGCCGAGACGCTCACCCCGGACCCGCTCGTCTCGGAGATGCTCCACCTGCCGTCGGGCGGGCGCATCCATCTCGTGCAGCGTCTGCGCTCCGCCGAGGGCGAGCCGATCGCCATCGAGAACATCCACCTGTCGGCGGAGCGCTTCCCCGATCTTCTGGATTTCGACCTCACCAGCTCGCTCTGGGAGATCCTGCGGTCGCACTACGGTGTGCACCCCACCAAGGCCGACGCCCGCGTCATCGCGGTGACCCTGGACCGGTTCGAGGCCGAGACGCTGAAGGCCAAGGCGGGCAGCCCCGCGATCGCTCTCACCCGCACGGTCTACGGGGCCGAAGGGGAGGTCGTCGAGCTCGCCCGCGACGTCTACCGGGGCGACCGTGCCGAGTTCCACGTGACGGCGCCGGTCGATGCCCGTCTGCCGGCCACCCGTCGGATCTGAGGCGCCTGCGGCCCGTCACAGTCACCCCCCAGCCGAGGAGGATCATGCTGGACGCACTGAAGGACGCCATGGCGTCCGCCGCCGAAGAGCTCGAGAAGATGCCTGAGAGGGTCGTCCAGCTCTTCCATCACAACGACGCCGACGGTCTCACCTCGGGCGCGATCCTCACCCGTGCGTTCGAGCGCAAGGGGTTCGAGGTCAGGCGTTTCTGCCTCGAGAAGCCCTACCCGGCCGTCCTGGAGAAGGTCTACGAGCAGGAGGGCAAGATCATCGTCTTCGCCGATTTCGCCGGCAGGATCGCCCCGCTGCTCTCGGAGCTGAATCAGGGCCGCAACCTGACCCTGATCCTCGACCACCACATCGCCGAGCCCTCGACCGACGCCCGCGTCCTGAACCTGGACCCGGATCTCTTCGGCCTCAAGGGCGACCGCGACATCTCCGGCTCCGCCACCGGCTACCTCTTCGCACGCACGCTCGACCCGGCCAACCGCGACCTCGCGCACCTCGCCGCCATCGGCGCGGTGGCGGACGGGTTCTTCGTGGACGGCGCCCTGGTGAGCGAGAACCGCGCCGCCGCCCTGGAGGCCGTGGAGCAGGGCTGGTTCAAGATCGAGCCGCGCGAGGGCGGTGGGGAGGAGTACCTGCTCAGCGGCCCGCGCGGCTGGACGCCTGTGCTGGAGTTCGGCGATTACCTCGACATCCTGGGCGCGGTCGGCTATTACGGCGAGGGTCCGGAGGCCGGCGTGAGGGTCTGCCTCGAGGGCGTCTCCGAGGAGTCGGACCAAATGGTCGACGAGTACCGGGCGACCATGCGCAAGGCGTTCGACGCCGAGATCGCCGCCCTGCGGACGGACGGCTTCCGCCACACCCCGCACATCCAGTGGTTCCACGTCGGGGACCGGTTCTTCCCGATGGGGGTCAAGATGATCGGGGTCTTCTGCGACGCGGTCAAGGTCATGGACATCGTCGACCCCGAGAAGTACATCGCGGGCTACCAGGTCGTCCCCGACGAGGTCCCCGGGTTCGGCCCCGTGCCCATGCATCAGGTCAAGATCTCCATGAGGGTGGCTCCCTCGATGGAGGAGGTCATCAGGTCCGGGCGGATGCCGGGCCTGCACACGTTCCTGCCCGAGGCCACACACCGGTTGGGCGGCTTCTCCGACGCGTGCCACAGCCTTACCGCCGCGACCACGGTCGAGATCGGCAAGGAACAACAGCTCATCGACGAGATGGAGACGATCCTGGGGGAGTACGGACATGGGTGAAGGCAGCGGATTCGGCAAGACGATCCTGATCGGCGACCAGTTCGTCCTCGAGGAGGTGCCGGCCATCGTGGCCGCGATCCCGTACTCGACCGTGACCACGGTCGAGCGGCTGGAGAGCGGCAGCGGCTGGACGTTGGACGACCGGCGTGACGAGGTCCCCGGCTACAAGGAGAAGAAGCGCGAGCAGCACGGGCGCTCGATCGACACGATCCTCGAGGCGATGGGGGTGGACGTCGCGAAGACGCCCATCAAGATCACCATGGGCGGCACGCTGTTGGCGGGCAGCGGAGTGGGCGCCAGCGCGGCGAGCTGCGTCTCGCTGGCGCGCGCTCTGGACGCCGAGTTCGGCCTGGGCTACACGATCGAGCAGATCAACCACGTGGCCTGGCAGGGGGAGTTCCCCTATCACGGCGTCGCCAGCGGCGTGGACAACACCGCCTCCACCTACGGAGGCCTGCTGTTCTTCTACCTCAAGGACAAGCAGCAGCACTTCGAGCAGATCGCGGTCTCGAAGCCGGTCGACATCGTGCTCGCCAACAGCGGCGTGACGGTCGACACCGCCTCCCTGGACGCCTTCATCGACGAGCAGAAGGAGGCACAGCCGGAGCTGTTCGCCCAGCGGCTGGAGAGGATCAGGGAAGAGGGGCGGCGCATGAAGGCGGCTCTCGAGGCGGACGACTGGACCGCGGTGGGCGGCATCATGTCGGAGAACCATGAGCTGCTGACCGAGATGGGCATGTCGCACGAGAAGCTGGACGAGATGTGCGCCGCCGCTCTCGACAAGGGCGCCCTGGGCGCCAAGGTCACCGGCGGCGGGCGCGGCGGCTACATGGTGTCGCTCACCCCGGGACGCGAGCTGCAGGAGTCGGTCGCGTCCATGTTCGAGGCGCGCGGACACAAGGTGATCCGCGCGACCATCGGCGGGCCCGCGGCCCATGGCTGAGGCCGCCGGGGGCACGGCGGGACCCGACCACGGCGGGCCGGCGTCATCGCGGCGAGGCGCGCCGGCCCGCCGGGCCACGCCCACCGGCTTCTTCCGGGGCTACATCTTCGACCTCGACGGCACGGTCTACCTCGGGGACGCGCTGCTGCCCGCGGCCGGCGAGACCCTGGCGACTTTGCGCGCCCGGGGCCTGCGCACGATCTTCGTGTCCAACAACCCCACGCACCCGCGCGAGCACTACGCCGCCAAGCTCACCCGGCTCGGTGTACCCACGCCCGTCGAGGACGTGATCACGTCGACGCAGGTGATGGTCGACTTCCTGGACCGGCGCATGCCGGGCGCACGTCTGTTCGTCCTCGGAGAGGAGCCGTTGTGCACGGCGCTCCGTGCCGCCGGCTACACGCTCACCGAGCAGCCCAGCGAGGTGGACGCGGTCATCGCCAGTTTCGACCGCACCTTCGTGTACCGGAAGCTGCAGATCGCCTTCGACGCCATCCGTGCCGGAGCCCGCTTCTTCGCCACCAACCCCGACCCGTACTGCCCGGTCCCGGGTGGCGGTGAGCCCGATTGCGCGGCGGTGATCGCCGCGGTCGAGGCCTGCACCGGCGCCCGGGTCGAGGCGGTGGTGGGCAAACCGTCGCGCCACATGATCGAGGCCACGCTGGGCCTGCTCGGCCTGCCGGCGCGGGAATGCCTGATGACCGGCGACCGGCTCGAGACCGATGTCATGATGGGCCTTGAGGCGGGGCTGTCCACCGCGCTTCCACTGACGGGCGCGACGACGGCGTCCGACCTCGCCGACTCGGCGATCCAGCCGACCTACGTCCTGCGCGACCTCGGCGACCTGCTGCCGCCCAGCCCTGTCGCCGGGCCGGTCGCCGGGGATTGACGGCGGCCTGCCGCGGTCAACCGGTCGCGGCGGAGGCGTCGACGCGCAGGTCGCGGACCGCCATGCGGGCGGCGTTCGACGTCTCGTCGTCGAGCATCGACTGGGCGGCACGCTCGGCGTCCAGCCGGGCGCGGTAGTGCTCCGCTTCGCGCTCGGCGGTCGTCGCGTCCCAGCCGAGCAACGGCGCCATGATCCGGGCGACGGCGTCGGCGGCCAGCGCCCCGCGGTCGGCGGCCTCGAAGGCGACGTGTGTGCGTCGGGTGAGCACGTCGTCGATGTGCAGGGCGCCCTCGTGGGTGACGGCGTAGTGCACCTCGGCCGAGACGTACTTGTCGGCGCCCGGCAACGGAGCGGCCATGTCGGGCTCCCGGGCGATGAGGTCGAGTATCTCCATCGCCATCGTCCCGTGTCGTGCCACGAGGTGGTCGATCTGCCCGGGTGAGAGCCCGGCGGCGCCCGGATGCCGGCTGAGCCGGTAGCCGGCGCCCGACAACCCCACGGCGCCGAGCAGCGCCTGATCGGCGCTGCGGCTGGGGTCCACGGCGAACGGCAGTTCGTGCGCAGCCGCGTCGACCGCGTCGCGCGCCATGAGGCGATAGGTGGTGTATTTGCCTCCGGCGATGCTCACGAGACCGGGGGCGCTGCGCCACACCATGTGCTTGCGCGACATCTTGGCGGTCTCCTTGGCGTCGCCGCCGAGCAGCGGCCGCAGCCCGGCGTAGACCGCAGTGACGTCGTCGAGCGTCAGCGGCTCCACGAGCATGGTGTTGACCCTCTCCAGCAGGTATTCCGCATCGGTGCGTGTCGCCGCCGGATGATCGAGGTCGAACCGCCAGTCCGTGTCCGTGGTTCCGATGATCCACTGCTCGGCCCACGGCAGCACGAACAACACACTCTTCTCGGTGGGCAGGATGAGCGCCCAATCCGAGTGGATACGGTCCTTGGGTACCACGAGGTGCACGCCTTTGGACGGACGCACCTGCGTCGTGGGTGTGACTCCGGCGAGGCGCTCCGTCTCGTTGGTCCACACGCCGGTGGCGTTGATCACCGTGCGGGCATGCACGTCCAGCTCGACACCCGATTCAAGGTCGGCGACGCGCGCGCCTGCGACCCTGCCGCCGTCGTGCAGGAATCCGACGACCTTCGCTGCCGAGACGCATGTGGCGCCGAGCGCCGCGGCGGTGCGCGTGAGGACGAGCGAGAGGCGGGCATCGTCGACCTGCGCGTCGTAGAAGCGGATGCCGCCGTGCAGGGCGTCTTCGCGCAGGCTCGGTACCGCGCGCAGGCAGGCGCGGCGGGAGAGATGACGGTGGCGTGGCATCGCCGGATGGAGTCCTGCGAGGGCGTCGTAGAGGAGCAACCCGGAGCCGAGGAAGGCGCGGTCCCACGCCATCCGCCGCAGAGGCATCAGGATCGGCATCGGGTGCACCAGATGGGGCGCGATCTTCTTGACCAGCAGACGCCGCTCCTGCAGCGCCTCGCGTACCAGCTCGATGTCGAGCTGCTCCAGGTAGCGCAGACCGCCGTGGATCAGTTTGCTGGAACGGCTGGACGTTCCGGCCGCCCAGTCCCTCTTCTCGACCATGGCGACCCGCAGCCCGCGGCCCGCAGCGTCAAGGGCGATGCCGCAGCCGGTGGCGCCGCCGCCGACGACGAGCACGTCGAAGAGGTCGGTGGCGAGGCGCTCGAGCGCCGCCGCCCGTTGCGGCGGTCCGAGCGCTGCGGCGTCCCTGCAGCACGCCGGTAGGAAGTCGGTCGTCCCGGTGTCAGTGGTGATAGCAGTCATCTCAAGCCTTCAGGTCCGCATCGTTGTGGCTTCGTCGTGGTCCCCGCTCGCGAGTCGGCTCCCATGGCGTCTCACGCTCTCCGCTTGACGACGGCGTCGGAGAGGACGTCGGCGGCTTCGTTCAGGCGCAGTCCCACGACGTCGAGGCGGCGCAGCAGCTCGCGGCGTTTGAGCATCTCCATGGACAGTGGTCCCTGGAAGAGCAGGGCCACCTCCTCGTCGTAGCGGCGCCGGATCTCGTTGGCCGACTTCTTGGCCGTGAGCGCCGCCTGGCCCGTGTCCGCCGGAGAGCGCGTGATCGTGCGGACGGCCGCTCGCAGGTCGTCGATCGCCGTCGCCGCCTCCTCGAGCGGGGCCGAGAAGACATCGGTCGCGGCCATCTCATAGAGATCCAGCTCGCGCACGAAGTCGTGGATGTTGTCCAGGACGTCATCGATGGACCGTGAGAGACGGAACAGATCCTCACGGTCGATCGGTGCGACCAGGACGCCCGCCAGCCCGCGGACCAGCTCGGCGCGTTGCACGTCGCCCTTGTGCTCGATCCTCTTCATCTTCTCGCGCGCGGCGGTGATGTCGGTCGTCCCCGCCGCCACGTCGTGGGCCAGCCGGCAGGCGGCCAACACCTCATCGAGCTGGCGCTCGAGGGAGGTGACGAGCGCCAGGCTGCCGCCGCGTCTCATGCGCCGCAGTGCCCTTTGTACGCGCGTCCTCTTCACCGGTACGCCATCCTTCCGGCGGCGGTCAGCGCCGCAGCCAGGCCCATCGTGGCCGGCAACGTCACGATCCACGCCCAGCCGATCTTCCGGACCTCGGTCCAGCGCACCGTCGCCGGCGAGCTGGCGATGCCGCTGCCCACGGCGGCGCCCGCCACCGCCTGGGTGGACGAGACGGGGAAGCCTGCGGCCGAGGCCGCCAGGACCACGACCGCCGAGCTGAACGAGGAGGCGATGAAGTGCGGCGTACGGATACGGACGACCCCGTCGGCGACCACCGGCGCGACCTTGTGGATGGTCAGCATGATGCCGGCTGCGAACATGGCCGCGATGGCCGTCTGGCTGACGGCGTCGGCGCGGACCGGATCCGTATGGGCGGCGGTCGCGACGGCGGCGATCGCCACCATCTTCTGCGCGTCGTTGGCGGCGTACGCGACGCTCTGCAGCAGGTACGAGCCGATCTGGGCGCCGCTCATCGAACGTCGCGCGATGACCCGTCCCACGGGGCCGGAGAGGATCTTGTAGACGGCCCAGCCGGCGGGCACGCCGATCAGCGGAGCTGCGAGGGACATGATCAGCACCTCACCGACCACGGTCCACTGCACCGGCAAAGAGGCCCCCAGGCCGGCGCCGACGATACCCCCGGTGAGAGCGAGCGTGAGACTGGTCGGCGTGCCGCGCCGCGTGAGCACGAGGACGACGATGAGCGACGCCAGCACCGCGACCAGCAGCGCCGTCTGGCCGTCCCGCGACTCGAAGGCCACCAGGCGATGCGCCAGCGTCGTCGCCACCGCCGTGCCCAGGAAGAACGGCCCCACGGCGACCATCGCCGTCAGGATGGCGATCGCTGCGGCCACGCCGATCACCCGCGTGCGCGTCCCCAGCGCGACCAGCGTCGCCCCGTCGTTGGCGCCGTTGGCCAGAGTGAAGGCCAGCGTCGCGGCCAGCAGAAGGATCCCGGAGAGCGTCATTCGTGTGGCTTCTCATCTCTTCGCATCGCTCATCATCGTCCAGCCCGGCGTCGCCCGGGCGTGATCCCTCAGACCGTCATGCTGCCCTGTGGTTCCGACACATCCCCCGGAAGTGGGGATCCTGACCGGCCGTCCGCACGCGTCGCGCTCACCGCCAGCACCGGGCGCGGGCGCACGCTCAGACGGACCTGCGTGCCGGGGGAGAGCATCGAGCTGTCGGCGCTCGGCATCTGCACCAGCACGAGCTCGTCGCCGGGCAGTCGCACGCGCACCATCGAGATCGGACCACGGAAACTGACCGCGGTCACCCAGCCGTTGCCGTCCGTGCCGGGTGCCAGCTGCATCGACTCGGGGCGCACCAGTACCGTCACGTCCCCGTCCTTCGCGGACCCGTCGAGCAGGGGCAGCCGGTCGCCCAGCACCTCGACCAGGCCGTCCCCGGCCACGCCGGGCAGCCGGTTGGTGAGGCCGACGAAGTCGGCGACGAACTCGGTGGCGGGTTTCTCGTAGATCTCCGTCGGCGGTCCGATCTGCTGCAGCCGACCGTTGTTGATGACGGCGACACGGTCGGCGAGGGTGAAGGCCTCCTCCTGGTCGTGGGTCACGAACACGGTCGTCGTACCCACCTCCTGATGCACGCGGCGGATCTCGTCGCGCAGCTCCCCTCGTACCTTGGCGTCCAGTGCCGACAACGGCTCGTCCAGCAGCAGGACGCGGGGCCGGATGGCCAGGGCGCGGGCGAGTGCCACGCGCTGCTGCTGACCGCCCGAGAGCTGGTTCGGATACCGGTCGGCCATGGCGCCGAGGCCCACGAGCTCGAGCATCTCGTCGGCCCGCCTCTGTCGCGTCGCCTTGTCGATCTTCCGCATCCGCAGTCCGAAGGCCACGTTGTTGCGCGCCGTCATGTTCGGGAAGAGGCTGTAGGCTTGGAACACCATGCCCATGTCACGCCGGCTGGCGGGCAGGGAGCCGATGTCCTTGCCGTCCACCAGCACCTCACCGGAGTCCGCCTCGTCGAGCCCGGCGATGATCCGCAGCGCGGTGGTCTTGCCGCAGCCGGACGGCCCGAGGAAGGCGACGAACTCACCGGCCTGGATGTCGATGGAGAGACCGTCGAGGGCGCGCGTGGGGCCGAACAACCGGGTGAGACCGACCAGTTGGACGGTCACTCCGGAGCGGTCGGGGCGATCGGCGGTCTTCTCTGTCTCAGGAGTCACTGCCATTCACCCCTTCCGCCTGCGCCGCTGCACGGACGACGCGGCGACGGCGGGATCCGACCGTCGACACGACGAACAGCAGGACGAACCCGAAGATGAGGGCGGCGAGTGACACCGCCACCGACACTCCGGCGTTCCGCAGGCCCAGCAGATTGACGATGACCTGGAGCGTGTCGTAGTTGAGCAGGGACGAGATCGTGAACTCTCCCAGCACGAGCGCGATCGCCAGCACGGAGGCCGAGAGCAGGCCGCCCCGGATGGCCGGCACCACGATACGGATGAACACCTGTGGCCACGACGCCCCCAGACCACGGGCGGCCTCGGAGAGGGTCTCGATGTCCACCGCGAGCAGACTGGCGTGGATGGCGCGATAGGCGTAGGGGAGCACGAGGATCACGTAGACGTAGGCGAGCAACAGTGGCGAATCGCCGAAGATGTAGTTGACCCAGGAGTACACCGGGGCGAGGCCCACCACGAGCACGATCGCCGGGATCGACAGCGGCAGCAGACAGATGAACTCGATGACGCGCCGCAGCCGGGGCACGC
>JAAYBE010000053.1 GCA_012719015.1 Actinomycetota bacterium | reverse complement strand
GGGCGGCGACGCCGCCCTGCAGGCCGCGCTGCGGGAGGCCGGGATGACTGCCGGGCAGCTGCGATCCAGCCTGGAGGCGGCTGAGCTCTTCGCCGCCGTCGCCTGGGCGCGGTACCCGGGGCTGCGCTCCGGGTCCGCGGAGGCGCGCCGCTTCTACCGGCGTCACCGTGACGCCTTCCGTACCGCCCCGGCGGTAGACCTCGGGGCGATCTTCGTGCGCAACGAGGGGATCGCCGGCAACGCGCTCAAACGCCTCCGGGCGGGCCGGCCCTTCGAGGAGGTCGCGCGGCAGTTCAGCATCGACCCGGAGCTCAAACACCGCGAGGGTCGTCTCGGATGGACGGTCCCCGGGTCGTTGCCCGGCGAGCTCGCCGACGTCGTGAAGGACCTCGCGGTCGGCGAGGTGTCGGCCCCGACGGCGGGCGGCGGCGGGGTGTGGGTCTTCAAGGTCTTCGGCCGGCGCGGCGGAGAGGTCACGCCGTTCTCCGGCGTGCGCGACGAGCTGGTGGCGCGGCTCACCGCGCGCAAGCGTGCGGCCGCGCTGCAGGAATGGCTCCGGGAGGCGGGCGGCAGGGTGGAGATCCCGGCCCCCTGAGCCCGGCGGCCGGGTTGGTATACTCGCGGTCGCACACAGACACCCCCGGAGGCTCCCGTGCGCAACGCCCTCATCCTGCTCGCCGTCGTCGCCCTGCTCGTCCTCCTGGTCGGCGCCCTCAACCACGGGACGACGTTCGAGATCGACTACGTGGCCGGGACCATCGGCGCCGTCTCGCTCCTGCGGGTCGCGGCGGTGCTCAGCGGCCTCCTGTTCGTGGCCGGTCTCGCGGCGGTGTGGCTCGCGCTCTCGTCGGCCGCCGGCGCCCGCCGCAAGCTCGAGGCCGAGCTGCAGCGCACGTATGAGCGTCTGCGCGCGGCCGAGGCCCGTGCGGCCCGGCCCGCGCTCGAGGCGGCGCCGGCGGTCGCCCCGTCCCCGACGCCGGACGAGGCGGCCACGGCCGTCGTGCAGGAAGCCGCCACAGCCGTCTCCGGAGAGGAGCCGACGGCGGCCCCGGATGCGGAGGCCACGGCCACGGAGGCGACGGCCGCCACCCGCGTGGCCGACGACGGGGACCGCGGCTCCTGACGCCCGGCCCGTCACGCCGGGCGGGGACCGGCTCCGGCCGGGGAGACCGCCGGGCCGGGTCCGCGGCGGGCATCCGTCGCCGCCCGACGGTACACTCACGGACGTGATGCGTCCGTGACCGCCCCGGAGACCTGGCGCGCCGCGCCCGCCCCGTTCGCCGCCGTCCGGCGGCTGGCGGGGGAGCTCGGCTGCAGCGAGGTGCTCGCCCAGGTGCTCGTGCGCCGCGGGTACTCCGACCCCGCCGCGGCGCGCGCCTTCCTGCATCCGGACTTCAGGGTCCACGACCCGTACCTCATGACGGGCATGGCGGCGGCGCGACGGCGCATCGACCAGGCGCTGCGGCGCGGCGAGCGCATCGCCGTGCACGGCGACTACGACGCCGACGGCATCACCGCCACCTTCCTCCTGGTCAGCCTGTTGACCGAGCTGGGCGCCGACGTGCGCTGGCGCCTGCCGAACCGCTTCAGCGAGGGGTACGGCGTCTCGGCGACGGCGGTGGAGGAGCTGGCGGCGGCGGGGGTCAGGCTGCTGATCACCGTGGATTGCGGCATCAACTCCCGCGACGAGGTCGCCCAGGCCCAGGCGCTGGGGATGGACGTCATCGTCACCGACCACCACGAGCTGGAGGGCGAGCCGCCGGCGTGCACCGTGGTCTCGCCACGGATCGGCTCGTACCCCTGTCGGCACCTCGCCGGCGTCGGGGTGGCGTTCAAGCTCGCGCACGCGCTGCTGGAGGACCAGGGCGACCCCCTCGTCGACCTGCCGCTCGCGCTCCGTCCCTACACCGACCTGGTGGCGGTCGGCACCATCGCCGACGTGGTCCCGCTCATCGAGGAGAACCGCGTGCTCACCGCCATCGGGCTGGGGCGGCTGCGCAGCACGCCGCGTCCCGGGCTGGCGGCGCTGCTCGAGGTCGCCGGCGGCCGGGCCGGCGCCGCGGACGCGGGCACGGTCGGCTTCCGTCTCGGCCCACGCCTCAACGCCGCCGGCCGGCTCGAGGACGCGTCCCTGGCGCTCGAGCTGCTCGGCGCGGCCGACCGCGCTGCGGCACTGCCGCTCGCGCTCAGGCTCAACGAGCTCAACCTCGAGCGGCAGGCGATCGAGGCCGGCATGATGAAGGCGGCGCTGGCCATGGTGCCCGACCCGCTCCCGCCCGCGCTGGTGCTCTCGTCGCCCGACTGGCACGAGGGCGTGGTCGGCATCGTCGCGGCGCGGATCGTCGAGCGCTTCCACCGCCCGGCGATCCTGCTCAGCGAGGGCGAGACGGAGGCCAAGGGCTCCGGCCGCAGCATCCCCGCGTTCGACCTGCTGGGCGCCGTCGAGCGCTGTTCGCCGCACCTGCTCACGTTCGGGGGGCATCGCGCCGCCTGCGGGCTGCGGCTGCGCCGCGACGCCATCCCCGCGCTGCGCGCGGCGTTCGTCGCCGAGGCCGCCGCGGCGCTTAGCGACGACGACCTGCGGCGGACGCGCGAGGTCGACGCCATCGTGGGCGGCGACGAGCTCACTCTCGGCCTGGCCGACGAGCTCGAGCTTCTCGCGCCGCACGGCTTCGGCAACCGTCAGGTGACGCTACTGTTGCGCGGCGCCGAGGTGGTCGCGCCGCGCCTGACCCGCGACAAACGCCACGCCCAGTACCGCGTCCGCTGCGCCGGCAACTCGTGCCGGGCGATCCACTTCAACTTCGACCGGCTGGACGAGCTCAAGGCGCCCGGGCGCCACGACGTGGCGCTCACGCTGACCAAAGACGAATACCACGGCTCGGTGAGCGCGCAGGTGCAGGTCCGCAGCCTCCACCGGCTGGTGGAGCCGGAGGCCGACCTCTGCGTCACGGCGTGTGAGCCCGGTTGTCGCGAGCGCCTGACCGGGTCGGCACTCTGGGCGGCGCTGCTCGGCGACCCCGACGCCCGGGCGGAGGGGGACGGCGCCGGCGCGGCCGCCGCGGCGGCCGCCGCCCTGCACGCCGCGCGCGCCGCCGGCCGCCTCGTCGACCGGCGCGGCCGCCCGCCGGTCTCACAGCTGACGGCGCTGGCGGGCGCCGGGGAGCGCATGCTCGTGCTCGTGGCCGACGTCGCGCACCGTCGGCCGCTCCTCACCCGCGACGTGCTCGCCCCCGACCTGGCCGGCACGGGCGCCTACGTGCAGGCCGCCTGCGCGCCGCGTCTCGCCGCCGCCGCGGCGGCCGACGTCGTCATGACCACCGCGGACGTCGCGCTCGCCGAGCCGGCCCTGATGCGCTCGTTCGCGCACGTGGCCCTGCTCGACCCGCCCTACACCGCGGCGTCATGGGCGGCCGTCGTGGCGGCCGCCCCCGAGGCGCACGTCCACGCCCTGTGGGGTGCGCCCGAGGCCGACGTCGCCCGCCGCCTGCGCGAGAGCCGGCTCGACCTCGACGCGGTCATGCGCCGCACGTGGCGCGTGCTCAGCGCCGGGTCGGGCCGGTTTGACGAACGGCTCGAGCAGGAACTCCTTGGGGAAGGGGCCGCACTGCCCTCGCTGGCTGCCCTGACGGCGGCGCTGTCCACGCTGCGCGAGGCCGGGCTGCTCGTCGTGGGCGCCGATGGCGGCTATCATCTCGAACGCCCGCAGAACAAGGTCGACGTCACCCGCACAGACACCCACAGACGATGGCACAACAGGTATCAGAGACCAGACTTCCTGCCGACCTGCCTGACGGCGCGGCTCTGACGCAGGTCCCGCCCGAGTACGCGCCGCTGCTCGACGACCTCTTCGCGGCCGTCGAGCGCTACGACGCCGAGCCGGACCGCGAGCTCATCACGCGCGCCTTCGTGGCGTCCTGCCTCCTGCACGGCAGCCAGAGCCGCAAGAGCGGCGAGGCGTACATCCACCACCCCGTCGGCACGGCGCTCAACGCGGCGGAGCTCAAGCTGGACTCCGGCACCATCGCCGCCGCGCTCCTGCACGACGTGGTGGAGGACACGGGCACCCCCCTGGAGTGGATCCGGGAGCAGTTCGGCGACGACATCGCCATGCTGGTCGACGGCGTCACCAAGCTCACCAAGATGCACTTCACCTCCCAGGAGGAGGAGCAGGCCGAGAACTACCGCAAGATGATCGTCGCGATGGCCACCGACATCCGGGTCATCCTGATCAAGCTCTGCGACCGCCTGCACAACATGCACACGCTCTGCTATCTCAGCAAACAGAAGCAGATCCAGAAGGCCAAGGAGACGCTCGAGGTCTACGCGCCCCTGGCGCACCGGCTCGGCATCCACAACCTCAAGTGGCAGCTCGAGGACCTCGCCTTCGCCTCGCTGCACCCGCGCAAGTACCAGGAGATCCAGAAGTGGGTCGCGCAGCGGCGCGCCGACCGGGAGGACTACGTCGAGCAGGCCGAGAGCTTCCTGCACGCCGCGCTCGAACAGGCCGGCATCGAGGCCGAGATCTCCGGCCGCGCCAAGCACTTCTACTCCATCTACATGAAGATGGTGCGCGGCGGCAAGGAGTTCAACGAGATCTTCGACCTCACCGGGCTGCGCGTACTGGTCGAGAACGTCAAGGACTGCTACGGCGCGGTGGGCATCATCCACTCCATCTGGAAGCCCATCCCCGGCCGCTTCAAAGACTACATCGCGATGCCCAAGTTCAACCTGTACCAGTCGCTGCACACCACCGTGATCGGGCCCGGCGGCAAGCCGCTGGAGATCCAGATCCGCACCTTCGACATGCACCAGACGGCCGAGTTCGGGGTCGCCGCGCACTGGCTCTACAAGGCCCGCGGCGACCGCGACCAGGACAAGCCGTCCTGGCTGCACCAGATGATGGAGTGGCAGTCCGAGACGGGCGACCCGCGCGAGTTCATGGACACCCTGCGGATCGACCTCTTCGAGGACGAGGTCTTCGTGTTCACGCCCAAGGGCGACGTCAAGAGCCTGCCCATGGGCAGCACGCCGATCGACTTCGCCTTCGCCGTGCACACCGACGTCGGCAACCACACGGTCGGCGCCAAGGTCAACGGCCGCATCGTGCCGCTCCATACCCGGCTCAACAGCGGCGACATCGTCGAGATCGTCACCAGCAAGTCGAGCCGCGGGCCGTCGCGCGACTGGCTCGACATCGTCCACTCGCCGCGGGCGCGGCAGAAGATCCGCCAGCACTTCCGCCGCGAGCAGCGCGAGGACTCGGTGCAGTCCGGCCGCGACCTGCTGCAGGAGGCCCTGCGCCGCGAGGGGCTGCCGGCGCAGAAGGTCCTGACCGCCAAGGTGTTCGGCCGGATCTGCAAGGACGTCGGCTACAGCAAGCCCGACGACCTCTTCCTGGCGCTGGGCTCCGGTCGCCTGCCCGTCAGGACCGTCGTCCACAAGGTCATGCAGCGCGCCGGCACCATGAAGGAGGCCACGCCGCCGCCCGAGATGCTGCCGTCGCGGCCGGTGCGCGAGGTCGAGGAGCCGCAGGCGCTCTCCGGCGAGTTCGGCATCGCCGTGGAGGGGATGAGCGACATCATGGTCAGGATGGCCAAGTGCTGCAAGCCCATCCCGGGCGACGAGATCGTCGGCTACATCTCCCTCGGCAAGGGCATCACCATCCACCGCCACGACTGCAAGAACGCGCTCGCCCTGATGAAGAACCCGGAGCGCTTCATCCAGGTCGGCTGGAAGGGGCTGGGCGGCATGGCCTTCCGGGTCGAGATCATGATCGAGGCGCTCGACCGCAGCCACCTGCTGGAGGACGTCGCCCGCACCCTGTCGGACTCGGGCGTCAACATCATCGGCGGGTCCATGCAGACCCTGCCCGACGGCGTGGTGCGCGACCGCTTCACGCTCGAGGTGGGCGACGTGCGCCAGCTCGACAACATCCTCGCCAACATCCGCGGCATCGAGACCGTCTACGACGCCTACCGGGTCGTCTCCGGGTGACGGCGGGCGTCGCTCCGGCACGGTCGACCCTTCTTCCCGCCGTCTGATACGCTAGCTGGCCGAACACCGACCCACGGCACCCGAGGAACCGCATGCCCGAACCCATCGAAGTCTTCGCCCTGCCTCTCGGGCCGCTGCAGGCCAACTGCTTCATCGTGGTGCAGGGCCGGCACGGACTCGTCATCGACCCCGGCGACGAGGCCGGCGTCGTCATCGAGGCGTTCACCGAGTTCGGCTTCGCGCCGGCGGCGGTCCTGGTCACGCACGGGCACTTCGACCACTTCGGCGGCGTCGCCCCCATCGCGCGGCACTTCGACGTCCCCGTGTACGTGGGCGCCGCCGACGCCGGCCAGATGGCCGACGGCGGCCTCGGCGCCATGGCCGGGTTCGACATCGAGCCCGTCGACACCGCGATCACGATCGAGGGCGAGCAGACGCTCGATCTGGCGGTCCCGGTGCTGGCCATCCCCACGCCCGGCCACTCCCGGGGCGCCTACACCTACGTCGTCGGTCACGACGACGGCGCCCCCGAGCTGTTCGTCGGCGACCTGCTGTTCCAGAACAGCATCGGCCGCACCGACCTGCCCGGCGGCGACATGGACGACCTTCTCCGCTCGGTGGCGACGCTCATCCGCCGCTTCCCGGCCGATGCTGCGGTCCACTGCGGCCACGGCCCCGACACGTCGCTGGGCCGCGAGCTGGCGCTCAACCCGTTCCTCTCGCCGATCCGCTACGACCCGGAGCACCGCTGGTGACCGGACCCCGGGCGCCCAGGGGTACCTACGACCTCCTTCCCGACGACGCCGCGGAGCGCGACGCGGTGGTCGCCGCCGCGGCGCGCGTGTTCGGCCTGTACGGCTACCGCCGTATCGTCACTCCGGAGTTCGAGGAGACGAGCCTGTTCGAGCGCGGCGTCGGGGAGGCCACCGACATCGTGCGCAAGGAGATGTACACGTTCACCGACCGCGGCGAGCGCTCGCTGACCCTGCGGCCGGAGGGCACCGCGCCGGTCTGCCGCGCCTACGTGGAGCACGGCATGCACAAGCTGCCGCAGCCGGTGAAGCTCTGGTACTACTGCCCGATGTTCCGCTACGAGAAGCCCCAGGCGGGACGTTACCGTGAGCACTACCAGATCGGCGCCGAAGCCATCGGCTCCGCCGAGCCGGCCGTGGACGCCGAGGTCGTCCTGCTGCTGGCGGGCATCTTCGCCGAGCTCGGCGTCGAGGGCGTCACGCTGAAGGTCAACAGCATGGGCGACCCGCAGTGCCGGCCCGCCTACGTCGAGAAGCTGCGCGGCTACCTGCGCGGCCGGGAGGACGAGCTCTGCGGCGACTGTCGCGAGCGTGTCGACGTCAACCCGCTGCGGACCTTCGACTGCAAGGTCGAGACGTGCCGCGCGGTGCTCGAGGCGGCGCCGCGCATCGGCGACCACCTCTGCCCGGACTGCCGCGAGCACTTCCACCAGGTGCTCGGCCTGCTGCGGGACGCCGGGCTCGACCCCTCGCTCGACTTCCGCCTGGTGCGCGGGCTGGACTACTACACGCGCACCACGTTCGAGTTCGACTCGAGCCGTCTCGGCGCCCAGAGCGGCGTGGGCGGCGGCGGCCGCTACGACGGCCTCGTGGAGCAGATCGGCGGGCCGCCGACGCCGGGCGTCGGCTGGGGCAGCGGCCTCGAGCGCATCGCCCTGGCGATGCGCGGCCCGCTGGCGCCGCCGCGCACGGCCGGCGTCTTCGTGGCCGCCTTCGCCCACGAGGCGCGCCCGGCCGCCTTCGCCTGTGCGCAGGAGCTGCGCCGGGCCGGCCTGCCGGCCGAGCTCGACCTGGCGGGGCGCAGCCCCAAGGGCCAGCTCAAGCAGGCCGGCCGCAGCGGCGCCCGCTACGCCGTGCTGGTCGGCCTCGACGAGCTCGGCGACGGCGTCGTGCGGCTCAAGGACCTCGCCGGCGGCGGGGAGGAGGACGTCGCCGCCGCCGACCTGCCGGGCGTCGTCGCCGCCCGTCTGGAGGTGGACGCCACATGACCCTGCGCGAGACCCTTCCCGGCGAGCTCCGCTCGGCCGACGTGGGCCGCGAGGTACGGCTCGCCGGCTGGGTGGCGCGACGCCGCGACCACGGCGGGCTCATCTTCATCGACCTGCGCGACCGCAGCGGCATCGTCCAGCTCACCGTCGACCCGTCGCACGCACCGGAGGCGCACGCCCTGGCCGAGCAGGTGCGCTCAGAGTACGTGCTCGCCGTCGGCGGCGTGGTCCTGGCCCGCTCGCCCGAGACGGTCAACCCCAACCTGCCGACCGGCGAGGTGGAGGTGCGGATCGCCACGCTCGAGATCCTCAACCGCGCCACGACGCCGCCGTTCGAGATCGAGAGCGCCGAGCAGGTCGACGTGGACGAGACGCTGCGCCTCAGGTACCGCTACCTCGACCTGCGCCGCGCGCCCATGCTGGCCAACCTCGAGCTGCGCAATGCCGCCGTCCAGGCGGCGCGCGCGTACCTCAACGCCAACCGCTTCATCGAGGTCGAGACCCCGTACCTGACCAGGTCGTCGCCGGAGGGCGCGCGGGACTTCCTCGTCCCCTCGCGCCTGCAGCCGCACCGCTTCTACGCGCTGCCGCAGAGCCCCCAGATGTTCAAGCAGATCCTCATGCTGGCCGGCATGGACCGCTACTACCAGTTCGCGCGCTGCTTCCGCGACGAGGACCTGCGCGCCGACCGCCAGCCGGAGCACACGCAGATCGACATCGAGACGGCGTTCCTCACGGTGCCCGAGATCCGCGGACTGCTCGAGGGCCTCATGAGCGCGATCTTCGAGGGCGTGGGGGAGACCCCGCCGGCGACGCCGCTGCCGCGGCTCTCGTACGACGAGGCGATGCGGCGCTACGGGACGGACAAGCCCGACCTGCGGTACGGGCTCGAGATCGTCGAGCTCAGCGACACCTTCGCGGCCAGTGGGTTCAAGGTGTTCCGCGCCGCCGTCGACGGCGGCGGCGTGGTGCGCGCCGTCCGCGCCCCCGGCGGCGGTTCCCTCAGCCGGGCCCAGATCGACCGGCTCACCGAGCTCGCCAGGGAGCACGGCGCCAAGGGCATGGCCTACGTGTACGTGGAGGAGGGCCGCGCCCTGCGCGGCCCCATCGTCAAGTTCCTGGCCGAGGCCGAGCAGACGGCGCTGGTCGAGAAGGTCGGCGGCGGACCCGGCGACCTGGTCGTCTTCGCCGCCGACGACGCGCCCGTGGCCGCCGAGGTCCTGGGCGCCCTGCGCCTCGCCCTCATCGACCTGCTCACGCCGGCGCCGTCGTGCCGCTGGGCGCTTCTCTGGGTGGAGGAGTTCCCCCTGTTCGAGATCGACGCGGAGAGCGGCGGGCTCACGTACGGTCACAACCCGTTCAGCCTGCCCACCGAGGCGACGATGCCGCTCCTGGAGAGCGACCCGCTCGCCGTCCGCGGCGCACAGTACGACCTGGTGCTGAACGGCGTCGAGCTGGGCTCCGGGTCGCTGCGCAACCACGACGCCGCCGTGCAGCGCGCCATCCTCCGCGCGCTCGGCATGAGCGACGCGCGCATCGACGAGGCCTTCGGCTGGTTCCTCGAGGCGCTGCAGTACGGCGCTCCGCCGCACGGCGGCATCGGCCTCGGCTTCGACCGGATCGTGATGCTGCTGGCCGGCGCGGACTCCATCCGCGACGTGATCGCCTTCCCCAAGACCTCGTCCGGCGGGGACCCCATGACCGGCGCGCCCGGCGCGGTCACGGCCGAGCAGCTCAGGGAGCTGCGTCTGCGACTCGGCTGAGCCGTCGCGCGCCGCCGCCTCGCGCGCGCGTCGTCCGATCGTCCGGGCTCGTCCTCAAGCTTTTTTGCAGGGCTGCCGACATGATTGTTGAATCAGTGGACGTTTGTTAAGATGACGTCGCTCGACCTTGTTCGTGACCTCGTCACATTCTCGAGCCAACACGAACACCTTGGGAGTTCGTCGCCGGGTCGCCCGTGGGCGCCCTGGGAGAGCACCCACCTGCGAGAGCAGGTTCGAGAATAGCGCGAGCACGGCAAGGTGGAGCCCTTTTCTCACCCTGGAGGGGCGCATGGGGATCTTCAAACGCAACCGTTCGTTCCTGCTCGGAGCGCTCCTCATCCTCGTGGTCGGCGCACTGCTGTTCGGCGGCGTGGTCGCCGTGCGCGTCCTGGCGGAGGGCGAGCCGACGCCGGCGGCCGACCTCGAGCAGCCCGAGTCGTACAACACCGTCAGCAGCTTCGGCATGACCGGTTACGCGCCGCTCACGATCGAGCCCACCGCCGACACCCCGCAGTTCATCACCAAGCGTCTCGACGAGAACCGCGGCATCGTGCTCCTCGTGTACGTGAAGGGCGCGGCCGACGACATGGAGATGCTGTCGTCCTTCAACGACATCAAGAGCAACTACGCCGCCGACAGTTCCTTCTTCTCGTTCGAGGCACGCGAGGCCAAGCAGCTCGGCGACCTGCTGACGCAGTTGCGCGTCAGCGACCCGCCCATCCTGGCGGTCATCCGCGGCGACGGCCAGGTCGCCAACCTGTACACGGGGTGGATCGGCTTCAAGGTCATGGAGCAGGAGATCGCCGACGCGGTGCGCGGCCTCTGAACCGCCCCACACCCCCGTCCTTCGAGCGGCGCCCGCCGGGCGCCGCTTCTTCGTGACGGACCGGCTCGGCCTCCGTTTGACCGCCTCCCGCCCCGTGGTACATAATGCCGACCCGGTCGGTCGGGATTCGACGCGGGCAGGCAGGGACGGACGTGCGCATCTCCTCACGCTGTGAATACGGGCTGCGGGCCATGGTGCATCTGGCCGGGCACGACCGCGGCCGGCCGATCCCGCTGCCTGCGATCGCCGCCGCCGAGGGCATCCCGGCGCCGTTCCTGGAGCGGATCCTGGCGCAGCTGCGTGAGGCGGGGCTGCTGAAGACCACGCGCGGCGTGGGCGGCGGTTATCGACTGGCGCGGCCGGCGGCCGAGGTCGCCGTCGACGACGTGGTCACGGCGCTGGAGGGCCCGCTGTCGCTGGTGGGCTGCCTGCCCGACGACGGCGCCTGCGAGCGCGCCGGCTCGTGCGCCTCGCGGGTGGCGTGGCGGCGGCTGGACGACGCCATCAGCGACGCGCTCGGCGGCATCACGCTCGAGGACCTGACGAAGGAGACCGTCTCGCCATGAAGCCCGTCTACTTCGACCACGCCGCGACGACCCCGGTCGACCCCAGGGTGTTCGAGGCCATGACGCCGTTCTTCTGCGAGCGCTTCGGCAACCCGTCCGAGCCGCACCGGCTGGGACGTGAGGCGCGCAGCGCGGTCGACCAGGCCCGGGCGCGGGTCGCGGCCCTGCTCGGCGCGGGCGAGAACGAGATCGTCTTCACCGCCGGCGGCACCGAGGCCGACAACCTGGCGCTCTTCGGCAGTCTCGCCCGTCTCCAGCCGGGACACCTCGTCGTGAGTGCCGTCGAGCACCCGGCGGTGATGGAGGCGGCGCGCGCCCTGAACGGGCGCGGTTGGGACGTCGACTACGTGCCGGTGGACGGCGACGGGGTCGTCGACCGCGAGGCCTACCGGGCGGCGTTCCGCGACGACACGCGGCTGGTCTCGGTCATGACGGCCAACAACGTGGTCGGCACCGTGCAGCCGGTGGCCGAGCTGGCGCGCATCGCGCACCAGAAGGGCGCCCTGTTCCACACCGACGCCGTGCAGGCGGTGGGGTCGCTGCCGGTCGACGTCGACGAGCTCGGCGTCGACATGCTGAGCCTCTCGGGCCACAAGCTCCACGGGCCCAAGGGCGTCGGCGCCCTGTACGTCAGGAGGGGCACCCGGCTGCAGCCGCTCCTGCACGGCGGCGGCCAGGAGCGGCGTCTGCGCTCGGGCACCGAGAACGTGCCCGGCATCGTCGGCCTCGGTGTGGCCATGACCCTGGCCTGCGAGGCGATGCCGGAGGTGCGCCCGCGGCTCGAGCGTCTGCGCGACCGGCTGGTCGCCGGCGTCCTCGCACGTGTGCCGGAGGTGACCCTGCTCGGTCACCCCACGGACCGTCTCCCCGGCAACGCCGCCTTCGCGGTGCGCTACGTGGAGGGCGAGTCCCTGCTCCTGCGGCTGGACGCGCGCGGCTTCACCGTCTCCAGCGGCTCCGCCTGTGCCGCCGGCTCGGACGAGCCGTCCCCGGTGGTGCAGGCGCTCGGCGTGCGCCCCGAGGACGCCCACGGGAGCCTGCGCGTCAGCCTGGGGAGGGAGAACACGGAGGAGGAGGTGGACGCCTTCCTGGACGCCCTCCCGCCGATCGTCGACGAGTTGCGGCGGATGAGCCCGCTGTACGCGAAGAGGTGACGAGATGTACACGGACCTGGTGCTGGACCACTTCACCAACCCGCGCAACGTGGGGGAGATCGAGGAGGCCGACGGCGTCGGCGAGGTCGGCAACCCGGTCTGCGGCGACGTGACGCGCATCTCCATCGCGGTGGGGGAGGGCGACGTCATCACCGACGTCAAGTTCAAGACCTTCGGCTGCGGGGCCGCCGTGGCCACGTCGAGCATGCTCACCGAGATGGTCGTGGGCAAGTCCCTGCGGGAGGCGGCGGACGTCTCCAACGTGGCGGTGGCCGAGGCGCTCGGCGGTCTGCCGCCGAAGAAGATGCACTGCTCCAACCTGGCCGCCGACGCGCTGCAGGCGGCCATCCGCGACTACCTGCTCAGGAGCGGCCGCGAGGCCGAGATCGACGAGATCCTCGCGTCGCCCCCAAAAGCGCCGGAGCCCTCGTCGCACTGAGCGGCGGGGTGGACAGCGCCGTCGCGGCGCTGCGGCTGAGCGGCGAGGGCCGCGGCCTCCAGACGGCGACGGCGCGGCTCTGGCCGGGCACAGACCGGCGCAGCTGCTGCTCGCCCGGCGCCCTGCAGCGGGCGGCGCGGACCGCCGCGCACCTGGGCCTGCCGCACCACGTCCTCGATCTCGAGGCCGCGTTCGAGGAGGGCGTCGTGGAGCCCTTCGTGCGCGGGTATCTCGGCGGCGAGACGCCCAACCCGTGCGTCGACTGCAACCCCCTGCGTCTCGCCGCCCTCGTCGCGCTGGCCGACCAGCTGGGCCTGCCGCGCGTGGCCACGGGCCACTACGCGCGGCTGGTCCGGCGCGACGGCCAGTCGTGGGTGGCACGCGCCGCCGACCGGACCAAGGACCAGTCGTACATGCTGTGGGCCGTGCCGCCCGAGGTGCTCGCCCGCCTGGAGTTCCCGCTCGGAGAGCTCACCAAGCGGGAGGTCCGGGCGGCGGCCGCGGCGGCGGGGCTCGAGGCGGCCGACGAGCCCGAGAGCCAGGAGGTCTGCTTCGCGCCGGCCGGGTACCAGGTGTTCCTGCAGGGCCGGGGAGTGGCGCCGGTGGCCGGCGCGATCGTCGATGAGGCGGGCGCCGTGCTTGGCCGCCACGAGGGTCACTGGCGGTTCACCGTCGGACAGCGGCGCGGGCTGGGCGTGAGCGCCACGCAGCCGCTGTACGTGCTCGAGCGGCGGGCTGCCGCCAACGAGGTCGTCGTCGGCGGCCGCGAGCGCCTCGAGGCGCACGCCGTGCGCGTGCGCGACGTCGTCGACCGCGCGCTCGGTGACAGCGAGGGGCTGGAGGTGCAACTCCGCTACCGCTCCGCCGCAGTGGGCGTGGCCGCCCTGGCGCGGCGCGGAGGCGGCCTCGAGGTCGTGCTGCGCGAGCCGTTCCCGGGGCTCGCGCCGGGACAGGCGGCCGTCTTCTACCGCGACGACGTGGTGGTGGGCGGCGGGCGCATCGCCGGGCCGGCGGAGCCCGTGGCGGTGAGCTGATGCCCGCGCTGACGGGAGGGGGAGCGGGCAGCGC
>JAAYBE010000390.1 GCA_012719015.1 Actinomycetota bacterium | reverse complement strand
GACCTTGGGATTAAAAGTCCCCTGCTCTACCGACTGAGCTAGCGGCCCGTGGGCAGCGATTGTACCACCGGACCCCGCGGCGTCTCGGTCGAGATATGTAAAGGTCCCTTGACATCGGCCAGTCTGGCGTTTACGGTGATGTCAAGGTCCCTTTACATGGGAGGGAGGATGGACAACCGGGTCAGGGAGCTCCGCGCCGCCGCCGGTCTGCGGCAGGAGGACCTCGCACGCCGCGTCGGCGTGAGCCGCCAGACGATCATCTCCATCGAGAACGGGCGCTACAACCCGTCGCTGGAGCTCGCCTGGCGGCTGTCACGGGAGCTCGGGACGACGATCGAAGGCCTGTTCCGCTTCACTGAGGGAGATTGAGATGCGCACGGCAAGGACGACGATCCTCATCGCGGCGGTGCTCGCGCTGCCGTACCTCGTCATCGGCATCGTCTCGGACGGCCCACACGCCGGGCGCCTGTGGGAGGGGGGCGCCGTCGTCCTCGTCATCGCCGGGGCGGCCGCGGCCTTCATGGCGTGGCGCGGCCGCAGGCTGGACGAGGCCCAGGACGAGCGCCAGGACTTCATCGTGGGCAAGGCGATGCGGCTGACCTTCTGGGTCATGGCTGTCGCCGTGCAGGCGTATTGGGCGTGGCAGTTCGCGGAGCTGGGCAACGCGGGCGACACATCCTTCTGGCTGCTGGTCGCCCTCTGGGGCTCCTTCCTGCTCGGCTACCTGTACAACAGCGCCAGGCACTGAGGCGCCGAACCTTCACCCTGAGGTGGACGGTGATGGTTCACGCGCACTTCGCGCATTGGCCGGACGTCCCTGACGGTCGCCGGCGCCCAGTTCGCTCACCGTGACGTGAAGCCTGATGAAGGTCGAGGTGACTTGAGCATTGCCTCCCGGCGGGAAGTGGGTAGGATGACTGCACTCCTCATCGAGAAGGTCCGCCGGATCGGGGGGAGCGACCGGGTGAGACGCCCGGGGACTTCTCCGGAAGACGGTTCGCCGGAACACGGAGAAGGGCTCAGGTGGAAGGCCTGAGGTACTTCTCATCGAGAAGGTCCGCCGGATCGAGAGAAGCGGTCGGGTGAGAGGCCCGAAAGAGCCGCCGACGCCGCAAGGTTCGGCGGCTCTTTTATGTGGACGTTCCGGAGCGCGACGACGGCCCGGGGTCGCGCCCGCCGGTACGGTCAGTGCAGGAAGTGGCGGCGGCCCGTGAAGACCATGGCGGCGCCGTGCTCGTCACAGGCGGCCACGGCGGCCTCGTCGCCCTTGGACCCGCCGGGCTGCATGAACGCGCTGACGCCGCTCCCGATGGCGAGCTCCACGGCGTCCGCGAACGGGAAGAAGGCGTCTGAGCCGACCACGGCCCCGTCGAGGCTGCTGCGCGCCTTCTCGATCGCGATGCGCGTGCTGTCGACGCGGCTCATCTGGCCCGCCCCCACGCCCACCGTGGCGAGGTCCTTGGCGAGGACGATGGCGTTGCTCTTGACGTGCTTGGCGACGCGGAAGGCGAAGATCATGTCGCCCCACTCGCGCTCGCTCGGGTGACGCCGGGTGGCGACCGTCATCTCGTCGCGCTCCTCGCTGTCGCCGTCCATGTCCTGGACGAGGATGCCGCCGCTGACCCGCTTGTGGTCGAACTCGCCGGGGTTGGTCTGACGGCGCTCCTCGGTGCGCAGGATACGGATGTCGGCCTTGCGGCGCAGGATCTCGAGCGCCGCCTCGTCGTAGTCGGGCGCGAACAGGACCTCCACGAACAGCTCGGCGAGGCGCTCCGCGAGCGGCACGTCCACGGCGCGGTTGACCGCGATGACGCTGCCGAAGGCGCTCACGGGGTCGCACGCCAGCGCCTTGTCGTAGGCGGTTGCGAGGTTCTCGGCCAGGGCGCATCCGCACGGGTTGTTGTGCTTGATGATGGTCACGCAGGGCAGCGTGAACTCGTCGCAGATGGCCCGCGCCGCGTCCAGGTCGTAGAGGTTGTTGAAGCCGAGCTGCTTGCCGTGCAGCTGCGTGACGCGCGAGAGGAGGTGGCGGCGTAGCCCGACCTCGGAGTAGTAGGCGGCGCGCTGGTGCGGGTTCTCGCCGTACTTGAGCTCCATGACCTTGCGGTAGTCCCGCATGAGATAGTCGGGGAAGTCGCCCTCGGCCTCGCTGAACCAGTTGG
>JAAYBE010000389.1 GCA_012719015.1 Actinomycetota bacterium | reverse complement strand
CGCCGCGGTGGAGCCGCCGTCGGCCGCGTGGTGGGCCCGCACGTTGTGCAGGAAAGCCTGCACCCGGGTCACGTATCCGGCCTTGCCGCCGTGACCGTCGCTCTCCAGCACGGCGTGGGGCCAGTCCTCGGCCAGGTCGGCGAAGAGGTGCTCGATCATCGAGTTGGGGCCGCAACCGTAGGCGCCGAGGAGCAGCGGGAACACGTCGCCCTCGGCTATGCCGGCGGCCGTGGCGCGCAGCGTCTGACCGGCGCTCGCCCAGTGCACGCGCCGCAGGCGCGGGGTCTCGTCGGGCGTCGGGAAGCAGTCCACCGGCAGCGGCAGGGCCCCGTTGGCCGCCACGAGCTCATGCACGCCGGCGTTGAGGGTCACGTCGTGGATCACGTGCGTCTCGCCGACGATCAGCACGACCGGATGACCGTGCGCGCGCGCCCACGCCAGCGAGCGCCGGCCGATGTCGCTCAGACCCGCCTCGAACCGCCACTGGGCATCCAGGGCCGCGGCGTAGGCGGCCTCGAACGCCGCCGGCTTGAGCGGGTCCCGTCCCGCGGCCCGCGCCAGCGCGCGCACGGCCCGCCAGAGGGAGCGCCGCACCCGTGGCGTCTCGAACCCGTCGCCCTCCTTCTCGAAGAGGACCGGGCGCAGGACCCGGGTCCGCGCGCCCTCGGCGTGCAGCGCGCGCCCCACCATGTCCGGCGCGCCCTGGGCCATCGGGCACGTGTACGTCTGCGCGCCGGCGTGGGGCAGCGGCAGGTGGACGAAGATCGGCGCCAACAGGACATCCACCGGTGCGTCGGCGAGGCCGTGCAGCAGCTTCACCGGGGCGCACGCCCCTGGAGCCGCGCACCGTCGGTCGCCCTCGGCGAGCGTTCCCCGCTCGGGGCGCAGTACCTCGACCCTGCAGTCGAGACGGCGCAACAACGTATGGAAGAACGGCAACGTGTCGACGAGATAGTGCGCCAGGGGGAGCCCCACCGTGAGACCGGCGCCGGGCGCGTCAGCTCCGCCGGCGCGGGGCCGGTCCGGCGTCGTCGCACGCCGGTCGGCGGCGTCCGCCTCGAGCACCGTCGCGAGAAGCGTCTCGCGCTCCCGATACGCGTTGGGCGCATCCTTGGGCAGCTTCTCCCCCGCCGCGGAGACCGCGTCGTACTTGGGGCACTGACCGCCGCTGACGACCCTCTCGACCCCGCCGCCCACAGCCACCTCGGCCAGTTCGAGACGGCAGCGGTTGAGGCAGTCACGGTCGCCACACTGGAACTCGCGGCGCCCGGCGACGCGGGTGTCCAGCACGCGTGCCAGATCCACCGGCTCGGCCTCGACCCCGTTCACGCTGCGCGCGGTGAGCAACGCCACTCCCACGGCGCCCATGCCGCCGGGATCGGCGGGCACCACGACCTCGCGCTCCAGCACGGCCGCCAGCGTGCGCGCCAGCGCCGGGTCGGTCGCCGGCTTGCCCTGGAAGAACACGCGGTCGAGCAGCCGGCGCTGCCCCATGACCCGGCTGCGGTAGTTGCGCACCACCGAGTACTGCAGGCCGGCGAAGATGTCCGCCCGGCTGAAACCGTCGCGAAGGGCCTCCGCGGCCACGTCGGCGACGAACACCGTGCACGTCTGGCCGAGGTCGGGCGGACCCTCGCTGCGCGCCGCCAGGCGTCCGAACTCGGTGATGTCGTTGACGCCGTGGGCGACGGCCTGCTCCTCCAGGAACGAGCCGGTCCCCGCGCTGCAGACCCGGTTCATGTCGGCGTCGACCACGCGCCCGTTCTCGACGTTGATGAACTTGGCGTCCTGCCCGCCGATCTCGACGATGGAGAGGCTGCGACCGCCGTCAGGGTCAAGCTCGGCAGCCGCGACCGCGTGAGCGACGATCTCGTTCTGTACCACGAGCCGTTCCCCCAGACCCGGCAGGGCGGCGCGGAAGACCGCCGCGGCGGCGTCGCGCCCGGAGCCGGTGAGGCCGACGGCGACCACCGGGTTGCGGACCATCTCGCCGGCCTCCGCGATCAGCGCCTGCGCCGCCTCGACGGGGTTGCCCTCCGTGCGCCGGTACACACCGGCCAGCACCGCGCCGGAGGCCGCGTCCACGAGCGCCGCTTTTGACCCGGTGGAACCCAGATCGAGACCCAGGACGACCGGCGCCGTGCCGGCACCCGGATCCGGTGGGTCGCCGAGCCGCACGACGGAGCCCGGAGCCGTCGCAGCCGGTCTCAGGCGGCCGATGCGGCCGTCCGACGGCCGCACCAGCGCCAGGGGATCGGACGGGAAGCGCGCCTCCGGTGCGCCGTCGGCGACCTGGACCGCCGCGAGTCGCAGCGCACCGAGCGCCTCGAACACGGCCGCCTGCTCGGCGACCTCCAGCGACGCCTCGGTGAGCCGGGCGACGGCGGCGGCGACGGGAGCGATGAGGGCGCCGTGCCCCACGAGGATCACGGGGCCCTCTGTCTTGCCCTTGTCGTACAGGCTGTGCACGTTGCGGGCGACCCCTTCGAACAACCCGTGGAAGATGCGGCCGTGCGACTCCCCCTGATTGGCGAAGTGGGTGAGCTCGCTCTTGGCGAAGACGGCGCAGCGACTGGTGACGGTCACGCCGTCAGGCGCGGCCTCGGCCAGGGCGACGGCCTCGTCCAGCGACCGGCCGAGGCGGGCACAGAGGCCCTCCACGGTCTCGCCCGTGCCGGCCGAACACCGCTCGTTCGCGTCGTAGCGCACTGCGCCGGACGCGTCGCGCGAGAGTACCGAGTACCCGCCGCCGCCGATGCGGACCACGTTGATCGGCCCGTCCGGGTACAGCCAGGCGGCGGCCTGCTCCATGGCGATCTCCTCCGGCACGCCGCCCACGGCGGGGGCGCCCAGCCGACCGCCGTGGACGCCGGTGGCGGCGATCCCCGCCACGCGGTCGACGTCCAACTCCCGATAGAGAGTGACGAACGGTCCCAGCGGGTCGCCGAGATGGCGCTCCGCCCGGGTCTCGACCACGCGCACCCCACCGTCCGGATCGAGCTCCCCCACGGCGAGTGAGGTGGTCACCTTGCCGAAGTCGGCCCCGAGCAGCAGCGGCGCGGGCCTGACGGCTGCGGGCGACCTGTGCGTGCGGGGGCGTGCGGAGGGACTCACGCCCTGCTTATACCAGAGCGGCGAAGCCCGCTCCATCGGCGCGCGGAGGCATGCCCGAGCGCGACGGGACCCGCTGGGCCGGGAGGGTCCGCCGGGGTACAGTAGCGCCATGAACGACGACGCTGGTCTGGACCCCGAACTGGAGCGCCTCCTCGACGACGCCTGGGACGCATTGGAGGACGGCGACCTGCGCGCCGTGAGGCGGGCCCTGCGCGCGGCGCGCGACCTGGACGCCGCCGACCCGGCGGTCCTCGAGGTGGAGGCGGTGCTGGCGCGCGAACAGGACGAGCCCGAGCGCGCGCTCGACGCCTACCACCGCTGGAGTGAGGCCGATCCCGACGACCCCGAGCCCTGGCTCGGCTCGGCCGAGGTCTACCTCGACTTCGGCGAGCCCGGCGAGGCCGCGCGCCTGCTGCGCGAGCTGCTCGCCGGGCCCCCCCTCGACCCGCTCGACGAAGCCGACGCGCGCCACCTGCTCGGCTGCGCCTGTGAGGAGAAGGGCGACGCGAAGGGGATGGCGAAGGAGTGGCTCGCCACCCTTCGCCTGGACGAGGCCAACGACGGTCCGGAGTCACGCATCACGCGCGAGGAGTTCGAGCGACTCGCCGCCGAGGCCCTCGACGGACTCCCGGACGAGGTCCTCACGCGGCTCGCCAACGTCCCTGTGTTCGTCGAGGACCGTCCCTCGGAGGCGCTCGTGCTCGAGGGGCTCGATCCGCGCACTCTCGGCCTCTTCCACGGCCTCGCGATGCCCGACCAGTCCGTGCTCGGCCCGGGACCCGACGTGGGCGTCATCCACCTGTTCCAGCGCAACCTGGAGCGTGACGCCCCGGACGACGACGAGCTCGCCGAGCAGATCCGCATCACGGTCCTGCACGAGACGGCGCACTACTTCGGCGCCGGCGAGCAGGACATGCACCGCTTCGGGCTCAACTGACGCCTCCCGGCAGGCGCCGCCGGCAAGGTGCGCCCTGCGGACACCCCTCAGCCGATCCGCCGAAGCTGCGCCGCTGCGCCGGTGGCGAGAAGGCGCAACACGTCCGCCTCGCCGCGCCGCGAGGGTCGCGACAATGCGACGGTCATCCCGACCCCTTCGCGGCCGGCGGCGCGGACGGTGAGCAGCTCGGCGCCGGAGACGCTCCCGGACCAGGCCGCGTCGCCGCGCTCGTCGTCGTCCATGCACGCCTGCGTGTCGCCGCTGCCCTCGCGCACGTCGTGCGCGTGACCGGCCGTGAGGCGGCCCGCGCTCACCACGCAGCTCACTGCCTCGACCAGCTCGCAGGCGGCCCGCGCGGTGGCGTCGAGCAGGTCGGCGGCGTCGACCGCCGCCGTGAGGCCGGTCAGCGCGTCGGCGACGCCGTCCAGCTGTCGGCAGAGACGGTCGATTTCACGCGTGGCCGCACGTGTGGCGGCGAACAGCTGCGCGTTGTGCAGCGCCACGGCGGCCTGGCCGGCCACTGCCGTGCAGATGCGCAGATCCTGGCCTGAGTAGCGCCGCTCGCGGACGTGGTCCATGAGCTCGATGAGGCCGATGGACTCGCCGCGGTACACGAGGGGCACCATAAGGAGGCTCTTGTCCCCCTCGCGCACGAGCTCCCGCAACTCATGCGGGTCGGCAGCGGGGTCGCCCACGTTGACCACGGCGGGTTCCCGCTCCTCGAGCACGCGCCGGGTCAACGGGAACTTCGACAGAGGGTACGCCCCGGCGTCGGGCAGCCGGCGGCCACGCGCGTCGAAATCGGCGAGCATGGTCACGGACTGCGCCGCCCGGTCGTAGGTCGAGACCGCGCAGAAGTCGCAGTCCATGAGGAGGGTGAGCCGCCCGGCGATCTCCCTCAGCAGGTCAGGCAGCTCCAGCCGTCCGACCAGGGCGAGCGAGGTATCCAGCAGCGTCTCCACCTCGCGCTCGCGGGCCCGGCGGGCCTCGAGGTGCCGGCCGTCGCCGAGCCGCTGCGCCAACGCGTCCACGTCCTCCTCGCGGATGCGACGGTGGCCGCCGGCCGTGCGCGTGCAGGGGAGCAGCCCGGCGGCCGTCCACCGGCGTACGGTGTGCGGGGCGACCCCCAGACGGAGCGCGGTTCTCTGCACGTTGAGGTACGCCATGTCGTCTTCTCCTGAGAACTGTCACATATGTTGAAGTTCTCGACACCCGTGTTGTCAAGTTCGTTGAT
>JAAYBE010000388.1 GCA_012719015.1 Actinomycetota bacterium | reverse complement strand
GCCTCCGGCCTGTCCCACAGATACGAGAAGATCGGCTGCATGGTCAGCGCGAGGCCCAGCCGGGCCGCCGCGGCCACGGCCCTCTCCGTCGGCGCCTGGAAGTGCTCCACGCGATGGCGCGGGTCGGGCCGCGGCGCGGCCGTCTGGGCGGCCTCGTACGCATCCACGAGGACGTCGACCGCCCGGTCGCCGATGGCGTGCATGCCGATCTGCAGACCGGCCTCGTGCGCCCGTCGCACGAAGGCGCGGATCTCCTCCTCCGTGTAGTTCAGCGATCCACGGGCGTCCGGCTTGTCGAGGTACGGCTCGTAGAAACAAGCGGTGTGCTCGAAGCAGGCGCCGTCCACGCAGAGGCACCCGCCGATGCGCGGCAGCCCCATGGCGACCACCCGCTCCACGTCCATGGTCTGGAACATGAGTACCGCGCGCACGGGCAGGCCGCCGCCGATCTCGTGGAGGACGTCGGCGTCGGTGCCGCCGGGCACCGAGCCGCCCTCCAGGCAGTGCAACGTCGTCACGCCCCTGGCGGCGGCCTTCTCGGCCACCGACCGGTACAACTGAGCCAGCTCGACGCGGCTGAGGGAGCCGAGGACCACTCCGGCGGCCGCGGCCACGGCGGCGTCGTCGGTGAACCAGCCGGCCTGGTCGGGAGAGGCCGCCGCACGGCCGGCGAGCTGCGGAGCGCCGGCCTCGATCAGCCGCAGGCCGGCGCTGTTGGTCGCGGCCGAGTGCACCGTCACCGAGGTGACGAGGACGGGTGCGTCCGGGCAGGCGGCATCGAGCTCCGCGAGCGTCGGGTAGCGACCCTCGCGGAGCTCCCAGTGGGCGCAGCGCATGGCGTGGACCCAGCGGCCGTAGAGCCGGCCGCGGCGCGCGATCCTCTCGCAGACCTCGCCCACCGAGGCTGCCCCCTCGAGGTCGACGGCGGCGTCGAGGAGGCCGGTGTCGAGCGCGTGCGCGTGGGAGTCGATCAGCCCCGGCAGCACGGTGCGTCCGGCGAGGTCCAGCACCTCCACGCCGGGGAGGTCGAGCGCCAGCACGTCGGCGTCGCCGCCGACGCGCACGATGCGGCCGTCCCGCACCGCGACGGCGCCGGCCGGCGGCGCGTCCGGCCGCATGCTGACGATCCTGCCTCCGACCAGCTTCGCGTCCATACCCCTCAGCGCGACCCTCGCGCGGTCACTCCTCCATCTGCCGCGGCTTGCGCTGCCGCAGGACGAGCACCACGACCCCCGCCACGATCACGACGGCAGCCACGATGCCTATGATGACACCGGTACCCATGCCGGTCGAGGCCTCTGTCGCCGTCTTCGGAGACACGTTGAGGTAGTTCCACATGTTGGCGACCGAGCCGGTGCCGCCCGGCATCTTGACCCAGCCCTCCCAGTCGGCCGTGTTGTAGACGTCGAGGTCCTTGCCGTACCCGAACGGGATGACCGGGCACTGCTCATAGAGGATCTCCTGCATGCGGTGGACCATTTCGAGCCGCTCCTGCGGGTCGGTCACCGCGTCCTGGTCCTTGTACAGCTGGTCGTACTCCTGGTCCCACCAACCGGTATCGCTCCAGTTGGCGATCTGGTCCTTGGTGTAGACGGAGAGCAGGAAGCCCGGATCGTAGTCGCCGCCCCAGTAGGTGAGCAGCATGTCGTAGTCAGGGCAGTACTCGTCGCCGACGAAGTTGAAGATCCGGTCGAGCTGCGCGTTGTACAGCATCAGGTCGAGCTTCACCTTGATGCCGACGTCCTCGAACCATCGGACGATGAGCTTGCCGGTCGTCAGGTCGGCCGGGTACTCGGGATCGCCGAGGAGTCTCAGCTCGATCGGCTTGCCTTTGTACTCACGGATGCCGTCGCCGTCGGTGTCCCTGTAGCCGGCCTCGTCGAGCAGTTGCTTGGCCTTCTCCGGGTCGAAGCTGCGCTTCACGTCCGCGGGCGGCTCCCAGTGGTAGTCGAGCGGCGCCTTCCAGAAGTCGTTGGGAAGGATCGACGTGCCGGGAGCCATGTAGCCCATGTACGAGACCTCGCAGATCTTCTGGTTGTCCATCGCCCAGGCGAGCGCCCGGCGGAACTTCGGATCCCTGAGCACGGGGTGACCCAGCGACTTGCCCTCGTAGCTGTTGAACTCGAGACAGTCGAAACGGTCGTGCACCGCCTGCTCGGCGGCGAACCCGGGCTTGCCTTCGTACTTGGCGAAGGCAGCCGTACCGAGCTGGTTGGTCATGTCGAGGACGCCGAGCTCGAGGTCCGACGCCAGCGTCTCGGCGTTGGTGTAGAGGTGCATGATCATCTCGTCGATGTTGGCGCGGCCGCCCCAGTAGCCCTCCCACGTCTTGAGGCGCACATGACTCCCCTTCTTCCACTCGACCACCTGGAAGGGGCCGCTGCCGATGATCGGCGGTTCGTTGGCGAACTTGTTGAGCGCCTCGTCGGGGTCCATCTTGCCCCAGATGTGCTCGGGCAGGATCGGCACCCACATGTGCAGCATGGTCCCGCGCGGCTTGGAGCACTTCATCACGATGGTGTGGTCGTCGGGGGCCTCGACCGACTCCAGGTGGTTGGTGTAGATCGTGAACGCGTTGGGCGCGTTGTCGAGGACGAGGTTGAACGTGAAGGCGACGTCCGCTGCGGTGAGCGGCTCGCCGTCCTGGAACTTGACCCCGTCGCGGAT
>JAAYBE010000387.1 GCA_012719015.1 Actinomycetota bacterium | reverse complement strand
GGCCCCAGCTTCCGCGACCTCACCCGCATCGCGGGCAGCAACCGCCGCGTGTGGACCGACATCTTCCTCGAGAACCGCGCCGCGCTGCTGGCGTCTCTGGCGCAGTTCCAGGAGGGACTCCAGGAGGTGCTGGAGGCCCTCGCCGCCGCCGACGCCTCCCGTCTCGGCGACACCATCGTGCGCGCCAGGGAACAGCGTGAACGGATGCTCGCGGCGGGCAGTCTCCCGGCCGAGGACCTGCACCGCGTCATGATCCCGGTGCCCGACCGGCCCGGTGTGTTCAGCGAGATCATGGTGGCGCTCGGCGACGCCGGCATCAACGTCGAGGACCTCTCGATGCATCACATGACCCCCGAGCTCGGCGGTACGCTGACGGTGTACGTGCTGGGCGAGGCGGCGTGCCGGCGCGCCGCCCACGTCCTCGGAGCGCTCGGTTACGAGGTCGGCACGCGGCGGGAGGTCGACGCCGAATGACGGTCGTCGCCATCGACGGACCCGTCGCGTCCGGGAAGAGCACCGTGGCGCGGCGCGTGGCCCGACGCCTGGGCTATCTGTACCTCGATACGGGGGCGATGTACCGCGCCGTCGGTCTCCTGGCGACCGAAGCCGGCGTGCCGCTGGACGACGAGAGCGCCGTCAGAGAGGTGGCCGCCACGGCGCATCTGTGTTTCGACGGTGACGGGCGTCTGCACGCCGGCGACCGCGATCTCAGCGGTCTCATCCGCACCCTTGAGATGGGCACGGCCGCCTCGATCGTCTCCACGCTCCCTGACGTACGCCGCCTGCTGGTCGAGCGACAGCGGGAACTCGGCCGCGGCGCCGACGTCGTGATGGAGGGCCGCGACATCGGCACCAACGTGTTCCCGGACGCCGAGGTCAAGGTCTACCTCTCGGCGCGCCCTGAGGTGAGGGCGGAACGGCGCGCCGCGGAGTTCGAGGCCGCGGGGGCCGCTGTGGACAGGAGGCAGGTGCTGACGGAGTTGCGGGAGCGCGACCGGCGCGACAGCCGGCGCGAGGTCGCGCCGCTGTGCAAGGCCGACGATGCCGTGGAGGTGGACTCCTCCGGACTGAGCCTGGAGGAGGTCGTCGATGCGGTCGTCGCCATCGTCAGGGAGAAGGTGTCGGCGTGAAAGGTCCTTGGGGCTATCCTCTGAAGGGGGACGGCGACACCGCTCTCTACACCTTCCTCCGGTGGCTGGCCGTGCCTTTCTTCGGCGGGCTCTACCGTTGCCGGGTGCGTGGCGCCGAGCATCTGCCGCGCTCCGGCCCCGCGCTGGTCGTGATGACTCACAAGTGCTTCTGGGATCCGGTGGTCGCGGGGATGGTCTTCGCGCGTCCGCTGCGCTTCATGGCGAAGAGGGAGCTCTTCGCCAACCGCCAGGCCGCCCGGTTCATCTCGAGTCTCGGGGCGTTCCCGCTCGATCGCGGCGCCGGAGACCGGGCTGCGCTCCAGACCGCGCTCGCCGTCCTCGAGAGGGGCGAGGTCCTCCTCATGTTTCCCGAGGGGCACCGTCAGATCGACGATGCGGTGCACGAGTTCATGCCCGGCGTCGGTATGATCGCGCTGCGCAGCGGAGCGCCGGTGATCCCGCTGGCCCTGGACGGCACGCAGTACATGTGGCGCGACGGCAGGCCGGGGTTCCCGGCCCTGCGTGGGCAGGTCGGACCACCGGTCGACCTGAGCGACATCACCACCCGCAACAGCAAGGCCTACCGGGAGGCCGCACGGCGCATGTTCGCGGCCGTTGCGGAGTTGTATGCCGGCCTCTGAAGACGGCGTGGCCGGCGGCCCGTCGGCCCCGTACGACGAGCCTGAGCGCGCCGCGGACCTGCGGCGCGTCCGGGCCGGGGACGTCGAGATCGTGGTGGCCAGGTACGCCGGCTACTGTTATGGGGTGGAGCGTGCCCTGCGTCTCACCGG
>JAAYBE010000386.1 GCA_012719015.1 Actinomycetota bacterium | reverse complement strand
GGCGAAACGCTCGGCGAGTTCGTTGAACCCGGGGAACGCGAGACGCGAGTTGAAGACCTCCACCACGTCGATGTCCGCCACGTTGGCGCGCAGCACCGCCGGACTCGGGACGGTGTGCAACCGGTCGAACGGGTGGGGCAGGTAGACGATCCCGCCCTGCTCCTTGATCGCAGCGATCGTGTCGGCGAAGCTCATCCCCCCGGGGATGGTGCGCTCGAGGAACAGGCCGATGACCTCGCCCTCACTCGTCTTGACCTCCTCGCCGACCACCACCCGCACCCCGTACCGGTCGGCGAGCTCACGCGCCTCGAGGCCGCCCTCGGCGCTGTCGTGATCGGTGATCGCCACCACGTCGAGGCCGACCTCGCGCGCCCGCTGGAGGATGTCGGCCACCGGCATGGTGCAGTCCTTGCTGTGGTGGGAGTGGATGTGGAAGTCGGCGAAGAGCTCGCGCTGCTGACGCCGGCGGCGGGGCAGCGGGTGCCGCCGCCGGCTCGCGACCTCCTCGTACACCTCCAGCACCTCACCGGCGACGCGGTCCAGGTCGTAGCGCCGGACCGCCCGGAGCGCGTGCCCGGCCAGTCGCCGGCGAAGCTCCGCGTCGCCCAGCAGCCGGGAGAGCGCCGCCGCGAGCGCCGGCGCGTCACGCGGCGGCACCAGCAGGCCGGTGCCCTCGTTGAGCACGACCTCGTCGTAGCCCGGGATGTCGGAAGCCAGGACCACGGCGCCGGAGGCCATCGCCTCCAGGAGTCCGACGCCGGCTGACTCCGGACCGAACGACGGCGCGCAGAACACATCGGCGCCGCGCAGGAGCCCGGCCACGGCGACCCGCGGCACCCGGCCGTGGAAGCGCACGCGCCCCTCCCAGGCGGACGGCACGAGCCGGGCGTAGCGTCGCTCCTGCAGATCGTCGCCGCACACGTCGAGCACGGCTCCGGGATGATCGTCGCCGAGCAGACGCAGCGCGCGCAGCAGCACCCCGAGGCCCTTGCGCCGTCGGGCGCCGCCCGCGAACACGAGGCGCGGCGGCCCCGGCGGCCGCTGCCCGTCGGGATGGAACACGCGGAAGTCCACGCCCGACGGGATGACACGATAGGCGCCGGGGAAGGTGAGCGCGGCCATGTCCCGCGTGGCGACCGACGAGGCGATGGCCGCGTCCAGTGAGTCGAACAGACGACGCAGCCGCGGGCGTGTGGACCAGAACGGCCGCATCTTCTCCGGATTGGCGTGGAAGGTCGCCACCAGTGGACAGCCGGCGTGGCGCAGGGCCGACCAGCCCAGCCCCGGGACGAACGGCTCGTTGAGATGCACGAGGTCGAAATCCTCCGCCTCGAGCAGCGCGTCGATGTTGGCGATCAGCTCCGGGGGCGCCGCGATGAGCTTGAGCGACCGGGACTCCCTGACGGCGTAGGTGGCGCCGGCGAAGAAGAAGCGCGGATACGGCTCGTCGGGCAGGAACACCCGCGCCCGCTCTCCGGTGAGCATGGCACGTACGCGCCGGTGGGCCTCGTCCACGGCCTGCCGGTCGGCGCTGGGCGCGATGACCGTCGCCCGGTGCCCCGCCGCCGTGAGCCGTTCAGCCAGCGCGGCCACCTGCTCGTTGACGGCGGACGGCGTGGACCACAGGAACGGCGTGAGGATGCCGACGTTGAGGGCCATGCCCGTCATGGTAACGCACGCGCCTCCCCGCGGCGCGCCGCCGTGGGCTGCGCCGCGGAAGTGCCGCTCCCGGCTATCCCTGACAGACCGCGCCGGCGCCGTAGCCCTCGCCGGCGATGAACTCCTCGGTCATCTGGCGGCAGCGGTCGTCCGGGTGCTGCACCGGCGGGGACTTCATGAAGTAGCTGCTCGGCGCCTCGAGCGAGCCGGCGAGCCCGCGGTCGAGGCCGATCTTGGCGCAGCGCACGGCGTCGATGACGATCCCGGCGCTGTTGGGCGAGTCGACCACCTCGAGCTTGAGCTCGATGTTCAGCGGCACGTCGCCGAACGTTCGCCCCTCCATGCGGATATACGCCCACTTGCGGTCGTCGAGCCACTCCACGTAGTCGCTCGGGCCGATGTGGACGTTCCTGGCGCCCATGTCGTAGTCGAGCTGGCTGGTGACGGCGTTGGTCTTGCTGATCTTCTTGGACTCCAGCCGCTCGCGCTCGAGCATGTTGAGGAAGTCGGTGTTGCCGCCCACGTTGAGCTGGCTGGTGCGCTCGAGGCGCACGCCGCGCTCGCGCATGAGGCGGGTGAGCACGCGGTGCACGATGGTGGCCCCGACCTGGCTCTTGATGTCGTCCCCGATCACCGGCGCACCGGCCTCGACGAAGCGCTTCTGCCAGTACGGCTCACGCGCGATGAACACGGGCACGCAGTTGACCATGGCGCAGCCGACCGTGAGGACCTGCTCGACGTACCACTTGGTCGCCTCCTCGCTGCCCACCGGCAAGTAGCTGACCACCACGTCGGTCTGCGTGTCCTTGAGGATGCCGACGATGTCGTCGGTGGGGCCGGGTGCCTTCTCGATGATCTGCGAGAGGTACTTGCCGAGGCCGTCGTGGGTCATGCCCCGCGCCACCGTCACGCCCTTCTCGGGCACGTCACAGAACTTCACCGTGTTGTTGGGCTTGGTGAAGATGGCCTCGCTGAGGTCCTTGCCCACCTTGTTCTTGTCGACGTCGATGGCGGCCACGAACTCGATGTCCCTGACGTGGTATCCGCCCACCACAGAGTGCATGAGCCCGGGGACGAAGTCGGTCTTCTTGGCGTTCTTGTAGAACTCCACGCCTTGGACGAACGACGAGGCGCAGTTGCCGACCCCGATGATCGCCACGCGTACTGGATTGCCCAAGATCGGTGCACCTCCACTGGGTGCGGGCGCCCACGGCGACCGCGTCGACCGGAGCCGCGTCCGGGGCGGAAGCCGCGCCGCGACCGGCTCGAGAGAACGCGCGAGAGTATATCACGCGACAGCCGGCCCTCCGGCGCCCGAGGCTCCGGCAGGACAGGCCGGCGCCGGGCCGCTGCGTGCGCGCCGCTGCCTGACGCCGATCAGCGCCGGCGACCGCGGCGGCCGCTCGCGACCGGCCACAGGTCGTCCGCGAGGGAGTCGTCCCGGCGGGCCGGAGGTTCCTCCAGCACCGGCTCCACATCCTCCCCGCGCAGCTGACCGAGCACGTGCAGGATGCGATGCAGCACCGTGACGCTGGTCGCCGCGGCGAGCACGTAGAGCATCCAGACGAGGAAGCTGACCCCGCCGGGCTGCCACCCGGACAGCAGGAAGCCGAGACCAAGGCCGACCAGGCGCTCCGGGCGCGACATGAAACCGACCGTGCAGCTCACGCCCAGCGCCTCGGCGCGCGCCCGGGTGTAGGAGACGAGCTGTCCTGCGCCCATGAAGACGAGGACGGCCGCGACAGGGCCCCAGTCCGGACCCACGCGGACGAAGTACACCACGAGGGCCGCACCGATCATGAGCTCCGTGACGCGGTCCAGCGTGGAGTCGAGGAACGCGCCGGCCCTCGTCGGCCCTACCCCGGCGCGCGCCACGGCGCCGTCCAGCGCGTCACACAGCGCCGACAGCAGGCCGACCACCAGCGCCCACAGGAAGTGCCCCGAGATGACGAGGGGCACGGCCGCAGCCTGCAGCGCCAGGCCGAGGACCGTCATGACGTCCGCGGTGAACCCGAGCCGCGCGAGCACCGTGCCGACACGGAGGAAGAAGGCACGGGCGCCGTCGGTGTAGCTGGCCTTGAGGCTCGCCACGTCAGCCGTCGCGCTGGCGGACCGTGACCGGCGACGGCGCCGCAGCGGGCCGCAGGTTGACCGCGAACACCCACGCCGCCAGGGCCACGAGGGCTCCGCCGACGGCGTCGACGATGAAGTGGTTGCCGGTCGCCACGATGGTCACGAGCACGATGGCAGCGTACCCGAAACCGGAGTACCGCACCCAGCGTCTGCGCGCCAGCGAGTACAGCAGGATGCCGATGAACAGGGCGTAGCCGAAATGGAGGCTCGGCATGGCCGCGTAGGGATTGGCCAGCAGGCCGTTCTCGAAGATCGCCGTCCGCACGCCGTGCAGGAAGTTGATGTCGGCCACGCCGGACGTGAAGATCATGCGCGGTGGCGCCGTCGGCAGCAGCGCGAACACCAGCACGGCGACGAAGTTCATCGCCAGGAACCAGTCGCGGTACGTGGCCCATGACTCACGGCGCTGCGTGAACGCCCACACCAGCGAGCCGATGATGATGGGCAGATGCGCGTACTGGTACACCCAGACCAGCGCCGTCATCAGCGGCTCGACCGCGCTCACCCGACCCTGGACCCACGGCTCCCACCAGATGCCCAGCGCCTTCTCGAGGTTCATGAAGAACACGCCGTTCGCCATGGCGACGGCCTCGCGCCCCTGGGCCAG
>JAAYBE010000385.1 GCA_012719015.1 Actinomycetota bacterium | reverse complement strand
TCGACGCTTTGGCCCCTTACGCGGGCCTTCTCCAGCGCGTCTTCGTCGGGCTGCTCATGGCCTGGACCCTGCTGGTCGCGGTCGGCGTCGTCCGCTCCTACTGACCCCGCGCGCCGCGCGGGGCGTGCTCGACCGGCTTGCGGATCGGTGAGGTTTTGACCCCGGAAGGGAACAAAACGATGATGGGCCGTTCGATGCACTCATCTCTCATCCACACTCGATCCAAGGAGTCCTCTCATGGACATCCGTGACAACCTCACCGCCGGCTGGCGGACCTTCTCAGGGTTCGTCCTCTCGCTCGGCGGCATATTCGCGCTGGTGTACGGCCTCATGGCCGTCTACCGGTCGACGTTCTTCGCCGGCGACGCCGTCTTCGCATTCGGCGGTCTCGAGACGTGGGGCTGGATCACCTTCGGGCTCGGCGTGCTCGCCGTCGCCTCGGGTCTCGCCGTGTTCGGCGGACGTGAGTGGGCGCGCTGGACCGGCATCGGTATCGCCGGCCTGGGCGCGCTCGGTCAGCTGCTGACCGCGCAGGCCTATCCGCTCTGGTCGCTGATGATCATGGGCGTCTACCTGCTGGCCGTCTACGGGCTCGCGGTGTACGGCGTCCGCGAGACGGCGGCCACCTCGTCCATCTCCCGGCCCGAAGGCATCGACGCCGGGAGCGAGGAGCGTCCCGCGACGATCGAAGACCGCAGCCGACGGGAGCGCCGCGCGGCGTAGCCGCCCGCGGCGACCGTCCGTGCGGTCGTGGGGCCGCCGGGGAACGCCCGCCCAGGCAAGTCGACGGCGGGCGATGGCCGCGGCGGCCCCGCGCGCGTCCCGGGAGCGGGACGACGCGCACCGCACCCCTCGTCGGCCCGCCCGACCGACTCTGCCGAGCGCGCGCTGCGCCCCGGCCGCTGCGGATCCTCCTGACGGGGGTGACCGCCGACCGGCCCCTACAGGTCCCCGGTGCGTCCCGAGTCCTCGACGATGCTGATCGGGACCCGTTCCGGGATCTCCTCGCGCAGCGCGGCCTTGAGATCCTCCATCGGCGGCGCCGTATCGGGCCCGATCACGGTGATGACGATCTGGTCGCTCGTCTGCGAGACGTCCTGCACCTTCCACTCCGTGCCGTCGAGCCATCGCCGCGTGATCCCCTCCGCCTTCCGGGTCCACACCTCGTAGAGAAGGATCTGGAACGACGAGGCGGTGAGCGGGATCAGGAGGACGACGACGAGGCCGATGATGGCGAGGCGCGCACGCTGCCCGGCGCGTTCGTCCCTGTCGGTCGCCTCCTGCTTGTAGCCGGCGAGTGTGAACACCACCGCGCCGGCGATCAGGATGGCGGCCGCGTTGGTGACGAAGAGGATGAAGGCGCCCGCCGCCAGCCGGAAGTGCCCGGAGCCGAGCGTGATGCCGACGACGGCGAGCACCGGCACCAGGGAGATCGCGATCGCCACTCCGGCGAGGATGTCGGCGACATCCTTGCGGGCGAGCGCGAACGAGCCGGCGACGCCGACCGCGATGGCGACGGTGAGGTCGAGCACGGTCGGCGCCGTGCGGCCGACGATCTGGGGATTGACGTCGACGGCCACCCGGTTCACGGT
>JAAYBE010000384.1 GCA_012719015.1 Actinomycetota bacterium | reverse complement strand
TGGGGATTCACCGCGACGCTCGTCGTCCTGAGCGCGGTCCTTCTGCTGTCCCCCCTGTTCACGTGACGGCCGTGGACGGTGACAGGTGGCGCACGGGACCAGGCATCTCGCTGGAGGACGGCCGGCCGGACGGGTCGGCCGCACCCGCCTGCTCGTCTTCCTCGCCGTCCTCGGCCCGGGGCTGATCTCCGCCGCCGCCGACAACGACGCCGGGGGCATCACCACCTGGTCGGTGATCGGGTCGCGGTACGGCTACGGCATGCTGTGGCTGCTCCTCCTGATAACGCCCATCCTGGCCGTCACGCAGGAGATGGGCGCGCGCATGGGGGCCGTCACGGGCAAGGGGCTCGCGGCGCTGATCCGCGAGCAGTTCAGCCTGAGGATGACGGCCTTCGCCATGTTGGCGCTCCTCGTCGCCAACTTCGGCACGACGATCGCCGAGTTCTCCGGCGTCGCCGCGGCGTTCAGCCTCGCGAACCTGCCTTCGTGGGTCGTCGTCCCCCCGGTCGCCTTCGGCGTGTGGATACTCGTGACGCGCGGCAACTACCGGAGAGTCGAGCGGGTCTTCCTCGCCCTGACGGCGGTCTACGCCGCTTACGTGATCGCCGGCCTCCTCGCCGGACCCGACTGGGGCGCCGCCGTCCATGGGGCGTTCGTGCCGCGCGTCCACACCTCGAGCCTGTGGCTCCTCACGGCCATCGCCGCCATCGGCACCACCATCACCCCCTGGGGCCAGTTCTTCATCCAGGCCTACATCGTCGACAAGCGCATCTCGATCACGCGTTACGCCTACACCCGGGTGGAGGTGTATCTGGGCGCCCTGTTCACCGACGTGATCGACCTCTTCATCGTCGTCGCCTGCGCGGCGACGCTGTGGAAGTCGGGCATCGTGGTGCAGACGGCGCAGGACGCGGCCCGCGCCCTCGAGCCCGTGGCGGGCCGGGCCGCCGAACTGCTGTTCGGCTTCGGCCTGCTCAACGTGTCGATCCTCGGCGCGGCCGTCCTGCCGCTGACGACCGCCTACGCGGTGTGCGAGGCGTTCGGCCTCGAGAGCGGCCTCGACAGGGACTGGAGCGAGGCGCCGGCGTTCAACGGGATCCTCACGGCGTTCATCGCCGTCCCCGCCCTGGTCGCCGTCATCCCCGGCCTGCCGCTGGTCAAGGTCATGCTGCTCAGCCAGGATGTGAACGGGGTGCTGCTGCCGGTCATCCTCATCTACGTCCTCAGGATCATCAACGACCGCCGGGTGATGGGCGAGCACGTCAACGGGCGCTTCCACAACGCGGTCGCGTGGGCGTTCTCGATCGCCCTCATGGGGCTCTCCGTGACGCTCGTGCTGTCGCCGCTCGTCTTCGGCAGCTGACGCCGGAGGCGGCGCGGCCGCGCGGCACGGCGCCGCTCCCGGGCTCAGTCGCCCTCAGACCGGTGTGGCGCCTGCGGCTCGATGTGCACGAGGACGTCGGTGTTGCGGAGGCAGGTGCGGATGTCCTCCTCGATGTGCTCGGCGATGTCGTGTGCCTCGGCCACCGTCAGGCTCGGGTCCACGACCACGTGCAGGTCGACATGCCGGCGGCTGCCGGCCCGCCGTGCGCGCAGCTTGTGGTAGTCGGTGATCAGGTCGCCGCGGTGCTCGCGCACGCAGGCGCGGATGAGCTCCAGCTCGTCCGCCGGCAGCGTCTCGTCGAGCAGCACGCGCGTGGACTCCGTCACCAGCCGGTAACCGGTGTGGATGATGAGCGTGGCCACGGCGATGGCGATCAGCGGGTCGAAGTACTCCCAGCCGGTGACACGGACGAGCAGGAGGCCGCCGGCGACGCCGAACGACGTGTACACGTCGGTCATCAGGTGGGCCGCGTCGGCCTCGAGCGCGGCCGACTCCGTGCGCCGCGCGACCGGGTACAGGACGCGGCGCGAGACGAACAGGTTGACGATGCCGGAGACCACCATGACCCCGACGCCGAGCCAGATACGATCGATCGCGGGACCGTCGATGATCTTCATCACGCCTTCGTAGATGATCACGCCGGCCGCAGCGATGATCAGCAGCGCCTCGATGACGCCACTCAGGTTCTCCACCTTCTCGTGGCCGTAGTGGTGCCGCTCGTCCGGCGGACGCGCCGCCTGGCGGACAGACCAGAAGGCGATGAGCGCGGCGGCCAGGTCCGATCCGGAGTGCAGCGCCTCGGAGATGATGGCGATTGACCCGGAGAGGAGCCCGACGACGAGCTTGAACGCGATCAGGACCGCGTTCGACGCGATCGAGAGCGCGGCCGCCCGCGTCTTGCGGCGGTGCGTGCCGGGATCGTCGGCCGGAAGGATGGCGTCAGCCTGGTCGCGGGCCTGGCCCCGCATGCAGCAGCCCCTCCCCTCGCAGGACGTCGATCAGTGCCCTCCCCGCCCGCGCGCGATGACTGGACCGGTCCTTGGCCGCCTGCGGCCACTCCGCCACGGAGAGGGTCGAGCCCTCGGGGACGAAGACGGGGTCGTAGCCGAACCCGCCCTCCCCGCGTGGCGCCTCCGCGATGGCGCCCCACCACTGCCCGCTCGCGGTGTGGTACGTCATCGCCGGCGTGACCGCGACGACCGAGCACACGAAGCGGGCGCGGCGGCCGAGAGGACCGACGAGACCACGCATCTCGCGCAGCAGACGCTCGTAGTTGGCTCGGTCGGCGCCGGGCCCGTCCACGCCCGCGTAGCGGGCGCTCATCACGCCCGGCGCCCAGCCCAGCGCCTCGACCTCCAGGCCGGAGTCGTCGGCGAGGTACAGCACCGGCCCACCCGGCTCCAGGCCGAGCCCCGTGAGCAGCGCGGGGTCGGCTGCCGCCGCCCGCGCCAGCGCCTCCGCCTTGGCCCGCGCGTTCGCAGCGAACGACTCCGACCCCTCGGGCGGCAACTCGACGCCGGCCGGCATCGCGTCGACGCGGAGGGGCGCGAGGATGGCGCCGAACTCGCGTGCCTTGTGCCGGTTGCCGCTGGCCAGGACGAAGCGGACGGCGGGCGCCTGCGCCGCCCCGGTCTCGCCGCCACGCGCGTCGCGTGCGCTCACGACGGCGTCCCCGGTCGTCGGGCTCTGCGCCCGCTCACGCACGCTCCAGCTCGGCACACGCCGCCGCCTGTACGGCGCCGAGCGCGACGGCGCCGGCCACGACGAGGTCCAGCAGCCCGTCGAGGGCCGCCCGTGAGAACGGCTCACCCTCGGCCGTGGATTGCACCTCGACGAGGCGCCCGTCACCGGTGACGACGGCGTTCAGGTCCACCTCGGCGGCCGAATCCTCCTCGTAATCGAGATCGAGGCGGGCCTCCCCGTCGACGACGCCGGCCGAGGCTGCCGCCACGGAGTCGAAGAGCGGCAGCTCGTTCAGCCCCAGCAGGTCCTTGATCTTGAGCGCCACCTGGTAGACGGCCACATAGGCGCCGGTGATGCTCGCCGTGCGCGTACCGCCGTCTGCCTGCAGGACGTCGCAGTCGACCGCGATGGTGCGCTCACCGATGATGCCGAGGTCGACCACACTGCGCAGGCTGCGGCCGATGAGGCGCTGGATCTCCATGGTGCGGCCGCTCTGACGGCCACGCACGGCCTCGCGCGCGCCACGCGTCGGCGTGGCTCCCGGCAGCATGCTGTACTCGGCGGTGAGCCAGCCGCGACCGGAGCCCCGCAGCCAGCCCGGCACCCCCTCGCCGAGCGACGCGGTGCAGAAGACGTGCGTGTCACCCAGCTCGATGCGCGCCGAGCCGGCGGCGAACTTGGCCACCGCCGGCGTGATCGTCACCGGTCTCAGTTCCTCGGCCCTGCGTCCTCTTCTCAAGGTCGTCCTCCTCGCCGCTCCCGGCGGCAGCGGCCTCAAGAGGCCGGTCGTGGCAGTCCGAACAGCTCGCGGTTGCGACGCACCACGAGCAACAACACGAGGCCGAGGGTCCAGAGCACCGCGGCCTCTCCGATACCTACCCAGACGACGCTCGCCCAGTACGGCAGACCGAGGATCAGGGCGAGCATGCCCGCCACGCCGAAGGCGTTGACGGCCACCGGGACGGCGAGCGCGGGCACGTGTGGTCCGACGGCGTGCATGAGGACGGCCGAGACCAGCGTCAAAGCCGCGCCGACGGGCACGTCCACCGGCATCATCGGGCTGCCGAGGTTGCCGGCCGCCGTCCCCACGGCGAGCCCGAGCACGGCGGCCGGGTCGAAGCATGCGAACACCAGCAGCGCCTCTGCGACCCGGAACTGCACCTGTCCGTAGGCCAGGGCGTTCAATCCGGGGGCGAGCGTGAGCGCCGCATAGAGGGCCGCATACACGGCCGCCCGTACCAGCGAGCGGCTGCTCACGGCGCGACGAGCCCGCCCAGCCGCTCGAGCGGCAGCGCGCGCACGCGCGTCAGCGGCATCTGGAGGAACCGGGCGCCCGTCTCGCGGAAGCGGTCGACGTCGCCGGTGGTGTAGAAACGGTAGGAACCCATCACGTCGCCCGGCCGCTCCAGCTCTTGTCGCACGAGCGCCGCCTCGACCTCGCGGGCGATCTCGGCGGCGGGGTTGATGAGCGTGACGTCGCGTCCGAGGAAGCGCTGCAGCATCGGCCGGATGAGGGGATAGTGCGTGCAGCCCATGATGACCACGTCAGGACGCCGTGCTTTGAGAGGCTCGGTGAAGCCGCTCACGGCATCGGCCAGCGCCTGGCTGGCGACGTCCCCGGCCTCGATGAAGTCGACCAGGCCCGGGCACGCCTGCTGGATCACCTCCGCCCCGGAGTCCAGGCCCCCTATCGCCCGCGGATAGGCCCCGCTCGCCACCGTCGCCTCCGTGGCGAGCACGCCGATCTTGCGGTACCGGGAGGTCGCCACCGCCGCCCGCGCCCCCGGCATGACCACCCCGATGATCGGGGTGCGGAACTCCCGCTGCAGCGCCGGGAGGGCGGCCGACGTGGCCGAGTAACAGGCCACGACGATCAGCTTGCACGGCACCGCCTCGAGGAAGGCGGTGATCTGCCGCGAGTACAGCTCCAGCTGCTCGCGGCTCTTCTCCCCGTAGGGGAAGCGCGCCGTGTCGCCGACGTAGGCGAAGTGCTCCCCGGGGAGCTGTACCAGGCACTCGTGCAGCACGGTGAGCCCGCCCATGCCGGAGTCGAACATCCCGATGGGCAGGGCGGCGGTGGATGTCTGCTGGTCGTGGGCGAGAGACACGGTCATTTCCGGCCGAGGGGAAGTCCGGGTAGTATTCCCCACCACGCGCGGCACTGTCCAGACGACCGCGCGCCGGATCGGCCGACGAGACGCGGCACTCAAGGGTCGCCGGTCGGCGTCCGATACGGAGCAGTGTGCGGCACGACCTCCGGTGAGTGCGGAGCAGAGATGGACCAGGAACCGTTCAAGATCGAGTTGTTCGTCTTCCCGGACGGGACGTCCGTCGAGATGATGGTGTTCGACAGGCCGCGCCGCGCCGCGGCCTCAAGGCCCGTCGCCCCCTCCTGTTGCGCCCCGCCTCCCCCGCCGCTCGAGCCGCGGCAGGACCAGGCCTGCCCGGTCTGCGGCAGCGGCCTCGTCTACCCGGAGGACTGGGAGCGCTCCGGCACGGCGCGCTGGACCCTGCACCTGCGCTGTCCCGAGTGCGAGACGCGGCGCGCGGTCACCGTCGGCCGCGCCGCCGTCGAGCGCATCAACCGCAGCCTCCACGAGGCGGCCCGGACGCTGGCGCGTGAGACGGAGCGCCTCACGCGCCGCAACTTCGAGGAAGAGGCCGAGCGGATCGCCGACGCCCTGCGCCGCGACCTCATCCTGCCGATGGATTTCTAGACGCGTCGCCGGCGCGTCTCCCGCTGTTCGTCACCCACACGCCCGCGACCACCACCGCCGCGGCCAGCGCCTGCACCACCGTGAGCCGCTCGCCGAGCAGGATGTAGGCGCTCGCGACGGCCACCACCGGGACCAGATTGACGAAGACCCCGACCCGGGTGGCGGGCAGGAAGCGGAACGCGTAGTTGAGCAGCAGGTAGGCGACGATCGAGCACATCAGCGTCAGGAAGACGACGCCGCCGGCCGCCTCCATGGTGGGCCGGCGGACTCCCGCGACCAGCGCCTCGATCGCCGCCAGCGGCGCCATGAACAGGGCTCCGAACAGGTTCTGCCAGGCCGTCACGTACAACGCCGAGCGGCTCACGAGCAGCCGCCGGGCGAGGATGTTGTACACGGCGGCGGAGAGAGAGGCGCCCAGCACCAGCAGGTTGCCCACCAGCGTCCCGCCCTCCGCTCCCCCGGCGGCGAGGACCATCGCGGTGACGCCGGCGAACGAGAGGAGGATACCCGTCCATTGGCGACCGCCAAGGCGCTCGTCGGGCAGGAAGGCGCCGATGAGCGCCACGAAGATCGGGATGGCGGCGATGAGGATGGCCGCCTCGGAGACGCTGGTGCGAGCGATCCCCGTGTTCTCGAAGCTGAAGTAGACCGTCAGGGAGATGAACCCGATGAGCGCCAGCCGGCCGAGCTCCGCGCGCGTCAGCCGCTCACGCCCCGATCGCAGGCGCCACACGGTCCACAGGATCGCACCGGCGAGCGTGAACCGCAGCAACGCGAGCAGCAGCGGTTCGAACCCCCGCAGGGCCGTCTTGGTGGCCACATACGAGAGCGCGAACGCGAGCGTCATGCCGACGGCGGCGACGTAGGCGGAGGCGGGCGGGCGCTGGTCCATCGGGCGAGAGTATCCCATCCCGGACCCGCGACCGGCCCGGCGGTCCTCCTCACCCTCGCGCCGTCGACCGCGGACACGGCGCTGCGACACGGTCGG
>JAAYBE010000383.1 GCA_012719015.1 Actinomycetota bacterium | reverse complement strand
CGCGCGGGCACGGCGTCCGTGGCCGGCGGGTACAATCAAACGATGGAGGGACCGTGGTGACCGCCTGGATCCTTGCGCTCGGGCGGATGCTGGGGCTGGGATCCATCGCCGGCATCCGGCCGTCGCTGACGCTCGCGGTGATCGGCGTCGTCAGCTACTTCGACTGGGGCGTCGCGACCAATGCGACGTTCTCCTGGCTGAGCCACTGGCTGGCGATCGGCACGTTCGTGGTGCTGACCATCCTTGAGTCCACGTTCGACAAGATCTCGCGGTTCGACCGCGTGCAGGACCGCCTGATCATGCCGTATCGGCTGGTGATGGGGGGCGTCGCCGGTGCGGCGACCATCCCCTTCGGGTGGCAGGGAGTCGCAGCCGGGGCGGCGCTCGGCGCCGCCGCCGCCTGGTTCGCGCAGTACACCAAACGCGTGAGCCGGCCCAAGAGCGTCCCGAGCCCCGCCGTCCTTCCGTTGATCGGCGCCCTGGAGGATCTCGCCGCCTTCTTCGGCAGTGTGTTGACGCTCGCAGTGCCGTACTTCGGGTACGTGAGTGCGGCGGTGCCGGCATCGGTGTACTGGCGCGTGCGCTCGAGCCGTCGCTCGAAATACCGCAAGATGCGGCGGCCGGCCGGCGGGGGTGGACGACGTGACGGGTGACGCCTCCGATCTCGCCGTGCGCCGTCTGCGTATGGTCGAGGAGCAGATCGTCCGCCGCGGAGTCCGCGACGAGAACGTGCTGGCGGCGATGCGCTCCGTCCCGCGGCACCTCTTCGTGGGCGAGGCGGCGGTGGCCGACGCCTACGCGGACACGCCGCTGCCCATCGGCTTCGGACAGACCATCTCGCAACCGTACATGGTGGCGCTGATGACGGCGCTGCTCGCGGTCGACGTGCGCTCCCGGGTCCTCGAGGTCGGCGCCGGCTGCGGATACCAGACCGCGGTGCTTGCGGAGATGGCGGGCGAAGTCTACGCGATCGAGCGGCTGGCTCCGCTGGCGGAGCGCGCCCGCGCGACGCTCGCCCGCCTCGGTTACGCGAACGTGCGCCTGGCCGTGGGCGACGGAGTCGCCGGATGGCGCGACGAGGCTCCGTTCCAGGGGATCCTCGTGGCGGCCGCCGCCGCCGAGGTCCCTCCGGAGTTGCGCGCCCAGCTCGCCGACGGCGGGCGTCTCGTCATCCCGCTCGGCCGGGGCGAGCAGGTGCTGACGGTCGTGGAGCGCGTCGGCGACCGGTTCGAGGAGCGGCGCGACACGCGCTGCCGCTTCGTGCCGCTGGTCCGGGACGCGGGCCCGGAGGAGCGTCGTCGCGTGGTTTACGACGGGGGTCGTGCTGAGGCTCCCCATCCTGAGGAGGCGTTCGAGGTGAGATCCGTGGAGGCCCAGGTCAGCGGCGTGGTGCAGGGCGTGTACTATCGCGCCAGTGCGCGTCGCGAGGGGGCGGCGAGGGGTCTGCGTGGCTGGGTGCGCAACGAGGCCGACGGCAGCGTGCGCCTGCGTCTGCAGGGGGAGGCCGCGGCGGTGGACGCGATGCTCGACTGGTGTCGGGTCGGTCCGCCGGCCGCGAAGGTGTCGCGGCTCACGGTCAGGGACGTCCCGGCCGATGACACCCTGCGTGGCTTTGAGGTGAGGTAGCTGCAAGAATACGGCACTGAAGTCGATCCGAGGACGGTGGGTGATGGCGAGGACCAAGAAGAAGCGTGGCGGGTTCGTGTTCGGCGCCGTGGTGGGCGCCGTGGCGGGGCTGCTCCTGGCGCCCAAGAGCGGCCGCGAGACGCGCGAGCAGCTTTTCGGTGAGGGCGGACTCGGCGCCCAGGTCGACCGGATCCGGGACGCGATCGGCGCCGGCAGGAGCTCGGCGGCCGACCAGAGCGAGGCGCTGCGTCTCAAGATCGAGGAGACCCGGGAGCGTCTGCGCGGGCAGATGGAGGGCGACGACGCGGCCGGCGGCGCCGGAGAGGATTCTTCCGGGGCGGCCCCGGGCGCCGCGACCTGAGCGGGATCGCACGGAGCGGGCTGTGGGCGGCGGCCGCGACGGTCGGGGCCGCCGCCCTCGGTCTGGCCTACCTGGTGCACGAGGCCCAGTGGGTGCGCCGCGTGGACCGGCGACTGTCGGCGCCGGACGTCGACGCAGCGCTCGACGGCCTCACCGTCGTGCAGCTCTCGGACTTCCACGTGGGGTTCGTGCCCAGCTTCAACCTGCGCGCCACGCGCAAGGCGGTGGACCTGGCGCTGGCGGCTCGTCCCGACCTCGTGCTCGTGACCGGCGACTTCGCCAGCGGCCCACGTGGTCTCGGCGACCTGCAGCGGCAACTGCGGCGGCTGCGCCCCCCGCTCGGTGTCTTCGGGGTGCTCGGCAACCACGACCACGGCGACAGCAAGGCCCCGTACGTCCGCCCGACGGACCCGCGGTGCGTGGAGGAGGGCGGCGTGCGGCTGCTCCGCAACGAGGCCGTGACGGTCGAGCGGGACGGAGCGACGATCGAGATCGGCGGGGTGGACGACACCGACGGCGGTCACGACGACGTCCCGGCGGTGCTCGCCGCGCTCCGCCGTCGGCCGGGCAGCCTGCGGCTGCTGCTCACCCACCACGCCGCCGTGGTGCGGCGCACGACGCCCGGCGACTTCCACCTCACGCTGGCCGGCGATACCCACGGCGGCCAGATCTGTCTGCCGCTGCCCGGCCGCCGGATCCTCCTGAGCGACCTCGGCGCCGAGTTCGCCGAGGGGGCTTACGACGTCGGCGGTCGCCCTCTCTACGTCACACGGGGCGTGGGCACCAGCCTGCTCCCCTTCCGCGCCTTCTGCCGCCCCGAGGTGGTCGTCTTCCACGTGGAGGCGGGCGGATGACGCCCGGCCGCGTCCACCTGCCGGGGGCGGGCGCGCTCGTCACGGCGCTGCTGCTCGCCGCGCTCATGGCGACGCTGGTCGCCTGCGGCGGCGACGCCGGCGATCCGTTCGCAGGCCTGTTCTGGGAGCCGTCCACCGGCCGCCGCGTCGAGATCCTCAGGGAGGGCGACGCCTACCGGCTCGTCTACGGCGCCGGCAAGCGCGCGTTCCCCGCCCGGCGTGAGGGCGACGAGTTGCGCGTCGCCGAGCCCATGGGTGGTGAGGCGGTCCTGCGCCCCGGCGCGGACGCGGGCACCCTGCTGATGACGACCGGCGGTGAGACGACGCTCCTCAGGCGGGTGCCACAGCACCAGTGAGCGAAGCGTCGCGCGGCTCCGTCAGCGGCGAGGCGGGAAGAGCCGCATCGGCAGCGGCGGCACATTGTCGATCGCCGCCGTGGGGCACACCTCGGTACAGGCGAAGCAGCGCACGCAGGCGGAGTCGTCGAACCGCGGCAGCGGGTCCATGACGATCGCGCGCGTACCGCAGATGGCGGCGCACTCGTTGCAGCGGATGCAGGCGTCGGCGTCCACCAGCCGGGGGCGGGCCGTGACGAGCTTGCGCGCCAGTCGATGCAGCGCCGGGGGCAGCAGCACCTGCAGGTCTTTCTGCACCGGCGTGAAGCCGGTGTCCGGCTCGATCGGGTCGCCCGCCACCCGGTAGGGGTCGGCCAGATCGAGCAGGCCCCGTCGCGCGGACGCGGCCACCGTGTACACCCGTTCCCGCGGGTGCGCCGTGCGGTCGGCGAGCGCCGCGTCCAGCGCGAGACAGTCGCGAGCGGCGAACAGAGAGCCGAGCTCCCTCGGGGAGCCGCTGCCGGGTCCCTGCCCCTCCATGGCGAGGATGCCGTCGATGATCGTGAAACGGGGGCGCAGGGCGAGATGCAGGTCGAGCAGCATGTCGGCGAAGTCCTCGCGCCGCTGGGCCTTGACGTGGAGATGCGCCTTGGCCAGTCCGGGGACCACGCCGTAGGTGAGTTTGACCCCTCCCGTGAGCCGCATGAGCTGATGCGTCTTGAGGACGCCGACCTGCACGACGGCGTCGGCGTCCTTGAACGCCCTGCCGATGGCGAACGAGCGGTAGAGCCTCCCCTCCGGGGCGGCGAGCACCGACCGGTCGTCCTCGACGTCCACGATCTGCACGCCCTCGGCGGCGCAGACGTCGGCGATCCCGCTCAGCTTGTAGGCGCGCGCGACCTTGGCCGGGCCGTTGCGGCCACCCGGACTGTCGGCCACGAACGGCTCGGTCCCCGCCGCTTTGAGCGCACGCAGCACGCAGCCCAGCGTCTCGGGATGGGTGGTGACGGCTTTCTCGGGGGGCGCCGCGCGGAGCAGGTTCACCTTGACGGCGACCCGCTCACCCGGCGCGACGATCGACGTCCAGCCGCCGAAGGGCTCGACGAGCCGCCCGACGGCCTCGTCGAGCCCGGGTCCGTGTCGGGCGCGCACGTGGGAGACGACCGCGGGGTGGCCGTGTCGCAGGGCGTCGCCCAGCTCCCGTCGCCCGGTGTCGTGCGGTGCGTCCATGGTCACGATGCGGTCGGCGGGGGACGGCCCAGCTCGCGGTCCGCGCCGGCCGGCTACCTGACGCAGCGGACGTACTTGAGGAAGGCCTCGAGGGCCTTCTCGACGGCCTCGGGAGAGGCGACCTCTTCGCCGGCCTCTTCGCTGAGGCACTCGCGCATCTTGAGCGAGATGAGCAGCACGCCGACGCGGTCGAGCGCCGCCTTGGTGGCGGCCAGCTGGGTGAAGATCTCCTCGCAGGGGCGGCCCTGCTCGATCATCCGCTGCAGGCCGCGGGACTGTCCCTCCACCCGGCGCAGGCGATTGATCAGCCGTCCCGCCTCGTCCTGTTCGATACGCCCTTCCACGGGGCCGACTATACCCCCGGGGGGCATGGCGGACAAATGCCGACGGGCACGCTCCTTCAGCGGGGGTCGTGTCGCTCCGGGGGTCAGCCCTGAGGCAGCAGACGCTCCCCGGCGAGACGGCGCAGGTCGCCCAGCACCGAATCGGGTACTGGGCGGCCCAGCGAGCCGATGCCGAGCCGCGCCTCAGGCTTGACCGTCCCGTGGTAGTCGGAGCCGCCGGTGGGCAGCAGTCTGTACTTCTCTGCCAAGGCGAGGCAGCGGTGCACCGTCTCCTCGTCGTGCAACGGGTAGTAGCACTCGAGGCCGGCCATGCCGCCGCGTGCCGCGGCGCGCACGATGCGGTCCAGGCCGGCCGCATCGGTGCGGATGATGCCGGGATGGGCCAGCGCCGCCAGGGCGCCGGAGGCGCCCAGCAGCCGCAGGGCATGGCCCAGGCTGAGCCGCCGCCTGTCCACCCAGGCCGGGGCGCCGCGGCGCAGGTAGAGCTCGAAGGCCTCCCCGATCGAACTCACATACCCGCGGCGCACCATGGCCTCGCCGATGTGCGGCCGGCCGACGGCGCCGCCCCCGCCGATCGCGGCGAGCTCCTCGGGGTCGAGCGGGAGGCCGAGGGCGGCGAGGCGTCCCAGGATGTGCGCGTTGCGTTCGTCACGGTACGCCCGCAGCCTGGTGAGCTCCTCGCGAAGCTCCCTGCTCGGAGGGGCGGCGAAGAAGAACCCCAGCATGTCCATGGTGACGCGCTCGTGCTCGAGGTTGATCTCGACACCCGGGATCACCTCGACGCCGAGGCGTTCGCCGGCGGCGAGCGCCTCGGGCAGCCCGTCCACGGTGTCGTGGTCGGTGATCGCGACCGCCGTGAGGCCTCTCAGCGCGGCCTCCTCCACCAGTTCGGTGGGCGTCTGCGACCCGTCGGAGAAGGCCGTATGGACGTGCAGGTCGATCATGCCGGTTACCCTACCCCGCCGGCCAGTGCGGGGAGCGGGTGGATATGCGCGGCGTGGGTAGGATGCAACCGGAGGGCCCCCGTCGGTGTGTCGCGATCCGACCCGGCGAGCCCGCGTGGTGGAGGTCCGTGATGCGCATCGGGATGATCGCGCCGCCCTGGTTCCCGCTGCCGCCGCAGCGCTACGGCGGCATCGAGTCGGTGGTCAGTCTCCTCACCGAGGGGCTCGTGGCGCGTGGCCACGAGGTCACGTTGTTCGCCAGTGGCGATTCGGAGACGCGCGCGGCGCTGAGCTACGTCTTCGCGCGCGCCCCGTTCGAGCGGATGGAGGACGGCGGCCACCTCGAGATCGTGCACAGCCTCGCAGCGTACCTGCGGGCCGACGAGTTCGACGTGATCCACGACCATGACGGCCTCGCCGGCCGGGCCATGGGGGCAGTGGCGCATCGGCTCATCGGCACGCCCGTGGTGGCCACGCTGCACGGGCCGGCCGATCCGGACACGAAGCTGGCGCTGACCGCGCTCCGCGCCGACCTGCGCTTCATCGCCATCAGCGACTCCCAGCGTCGTGGTTTCCCGGACCTCGACTTCGCCGGCACCATCCCCAACGCGATCGACGTGGAGCACATGCCGTGCTGTACCGAGAAGGACGACTACCTCCTGTTCGTCGGCCGGATGACGCCGGACAAGGGCGCGCACACCGCCGTCGACGTGGCGCAGCGGCTCGACCGGCGCCTGATCATGGCCGGCAAGGTCAACGAGGGGCCGGAGCGCGAGTACTTCGCCGCTCGCGTGGAGCCCCGTCTCTCGGACAGGGTCCGCTTCCTCGGCGAGGTCGACCACGACACGAAGGTGCGCCTCTACGAGCGTGCCCGGTGCACCCTGTTCCCCATCCAGTGGCCGGAGCCGTTCGGCCTGGTGATGATCGAGTCGCTCGCCTGCGGGACGCCGGTGATCGCCACGCGTCACGGGTCGGTGCCCGAGGTGATCGAGCACGGCCGCACCGGGTTCATCGTCGACGACGCCGACGGCATGGTCGAGGCGTTCGCGCACATCGACGAGATCGACCCGGCCGAGTGCCGTCGCGCGGTGGAGAAGCGGTTCGGCCGCGACGCCTTCGTCACGGCCCATGAGGCGGTCTACGCGCGTCTCGCGGCGGCCGGGCCGGCGAGGCGAGACCACGCCTGAGCCGGGTCGTCGGCGGTCCGGGGAAGGGCGGCGACCGGCTCGTCGCGGGTCGCCTCGCCGCGTCACCGCGGCGCCGGCTGCGCGGTCAGAGACACCGGCGGAGCGCGGCGAGGAACCGCTCGTTCTGCTCGGGGAGGCCCACCGAGACGCGGATGTGGGTGGGGTAACCCCAGCCGTCCGCGGGCCGGACGATCACGCCCTCGTCGAGCAGGCGCCGGAACAGCGCCCGGCCGTCGCCGTGCGTGTCGGCCAGCACGAAGTTGCCCTGGCTCGGGACCACGTCCCACCCCAGCGCCGTGAGCTCCCGCGTCAGGAGGGCGCGGCCCTCGAGCACCGTCCTGGTGCTCGCCGCCAGCCACTCATCGTCGTCGAGCGCCGCGAGCCCGGCCGCGCAGGCCGGCCGGCTCAGCAGGAAGGGCTCGCTGATGCGGTCGAGCATGACGCAGACGGCCGGGTCGGCGATGGCGTAGCCGAGGCGCAGGCCGGCCAGCGCGTAGGCCTTCGAGAAGCTGCACAGGGAGATGACGTTCCGGTGTCCCGCGGCGAGCAGGGCGAGCGGGTCGCCGTAGTCGTCCTCGTCGACGAACTCGCGGTACGCCTGGTCGACGACGATCGCGGTCGTCTCCGGCACCTGCGTCACCAGCCGCTCGAGTTCGTCCGCGGTGACGACGGCGCCCGTGGGGTTGTTGGGGCTGCACAGCCAGACGATACGCGTGCGCGGGCCGCAGGCGGCGACGATCGCGGGGATGTCGAAGCGGTAGTCCTTGAGCGGCACGCGCCGCAGGGTCGCCCCCATCACCTGGCTCGCGGCCTCGTAGAGCGCGTAAGACTGCGGGGCGAGCACCACCTCGTCGCCGGGGTCGACGTACAGCAGCGGCAGGTTGAGGACCAGCTGCGCGGACCCGGCGCTCAGCACGACGTTGGCGTCCGGGACCCCGTTCGCGGCCGCGACCGCCGCCTTGAGCCGCCCGAAATCCTCCCACGGGTAGCTGTGCAGGAAGTCGAACTGGCGCTCGATCGCGCGCAGCACCGACGGGGACACCGGGTACGGGTTCTCGTTCGATGCCAGCTTGACGACGTCCTCGAAGGGGATGCCTGTCGCGGCGGCGACCTGCTCCGCGTCGGCTCCCGGCTCGTAGTCGCGGATGTGGGCGATCGGCGCGCGGAAGGCGGCCTCGTGGCCGGCGCCGGGCGGTGTGACGGCGTCCATGGGGCTCCTCGTCTCGGTGGTCACTCGGCCAGCGCGGCGGCCATGGCCGCGACGAGCCGCCGGTTCTCCTCGTCGGTGCCGATGGAGATGCGCAGGTGCGTGTCGTATCCCCAGATGTCGCCCGGCCGGACGACGACGCCGCGGCGCAACAGCCGGTCGTACATGACGCCTGCGGCGACGCCCGTGTCGGCCAGGACGAAGTTGCACTGGCTCGGCACCACCGTGCAGCCGAGCTCCGTGAGCTGCTGCGTCACCCAGCGGCGGCCGGCCTGGAGCTTGCGCACGACCTCGCGGCACCAGTCGAGGTCGTCCAGCGCGGCGAGCGTGGCGGCGCAGGAGGGGCCGCTGATGTAGTAAGGCTCGCGGATGCGGTCGATGAGCGAGCACACCTCGGGATCGGCGATCGCGTGGCCCATGCGCAGGCCGGCCAGCCCGAACGCCTTGGACATGGTGCGCAGGACCACCACGTTGCGGTGACCCTCCAGCAGCAGCTGCGTGGCGTCGCCCCACGACGGGTCGTCGACGAGCTCCTGGTACGCCTGGTCGCAGACGATCACCGTCGAGGCCGGCACGTTCGCGACGAGACGGCGGAGCTCTACGTCGGTGATGATCGTGCCGGTGGGGTTGTTGGGGCTGCAGAGCCAGACCATCTTGGTACGGTCGCTGACCGTGGCGAGGAAGGCGTCGATGTCGAACCGGTAGTCCCTGAGCGGGACGTAGCGGACGTCGGCAGCCATGATCTGGCAGGCCCAGGGGTGACCACTGTAGCTCTCCGGCGCCGTGACGATCTCGTCGCCGGGGTCCACGAACACCTGGGTCACGTAGCGCAGGACGGTCTCCGAGCCCGGCCCGGGCATGACCATGTCGGCGGGGACGCCGCAGTACGCGGCCAGTGCGTCGCGGACCTCCGCGTACTCGTTGCGCAGCTCGTCGTACCGCAGCGACGGCGACGGGTACACGCGGGCGAGCGACAACGACTCGGTGGCGGCGGCGAGGGCCTTGGGCGACGGTCCGTAGGGGTTCTCGTTGGCGGCCAGGTAGGCGACGTCGTCGATCTCGAGGCCGTACTGACGGCACGCGTCGAGCAGGTTCACCGTCGGCCATTCGAAGTCGATGTCGCAGACCGCCGTCCGGAAGGAGCGCGCCAGCATGTCCGCTCCGATCATGACCGCTCCCTTCTCCCGGCCGCCGCCGGGTCCGCCGCCTTCGTGGATGATGGTTCGGGGTTCACGCTGTTGTCAAGTGAAGACATACGATGGTATCGTGCAGCAAAACGTGCCGCACCCGGCCCGCAGCGGGTCGCGCGCCGGGCGGGAACCAAGGCCGCCGGGAGAAGCATAGCTCAGCCGGCGCCCCCCGCGTGAAGGAGGAGGCCAGCATGAAGAACGGCGACATGACGTCGCGCGAGCGCATCGACGCTGTGCTGAGGGGGGACACGCCGGACCGCGTGCCGGTGTTCACCGCCGGGCACGGGATCACCCGCCACATGCTGGGCGTGAGCTACGGGGAGATGGTGCAGAGCTCGCGGCTGATGGCCTCGTGCATGCTGGCGTGGCAGGACCTGATCGGCGACGACCGCCTCATGGCCTACTTCGACATGATGGTCGAGGCGGCGGGCTTCGGCATGAAGATGGTCTTCCAGGACGACCAGCCGGCCTACTCCGACAAGGACGACCTGCTCATCAAGTCCCCGGACGACTACTTCAAGCTGGAGCGGTACGACGTCGAGAAGGCGGAGCGCATCGCCATGACGCTCGAGGTCGCCGACATCCTCTTCACCACGCGCGGCGATACGGTGCCGGTGGCGGCCATCGTCGCCGAACCGCTCGTGGTGTTGGGGCTGCTGCGGGGCATGGAAGCCTGTCTCATGGATTGCATCCGCCACCCCGAGGCGGTGAAGTTCGGCCTCGACGTGGTCACCGACGTCGTGATCGACTACGCCCGGGCCCTGACCAGGCGTGGCGTGAGCATCATCGTCAACTGCCACGACTACGGGAACCGCTCCATCATGAGCGAGAAGCTCTGGATGGGCCTGCAGGGCGACCACCTCCGCCGCATGAACGCGGCGATCAAGGAAGCCGGCGCGACGCTCGTGCTGCACAACTGCGACGCCAATCCCTACATCGACGCCGCCTTCGACGACATCGGCTACCTCGACGTGTACCAGTGCGCGGCACTGCCGGCGTCGTGCGAGACCTGGGCCGACTACAAGCAGAAGTACGGGTCGCGCGCCGTCCTGTTCGGCGAGTGGTGGCCGCCGGATCTGGCCGCCGTCGGGTACGACGAGGTCCTGGCGCGCAGCAGGAAGATGATCGAGGACCTCGCCGGTGGCGGAGGCTTCATCCTCGGTCCGACCTGCGAGTACCCGTCGCACGGACCCATCATCAACGCGAAGGCGCTGGTGGACGCCTCCAGGATGTACGGGACGTACCCACGGTGACCGTCGGGCTCCGCACCACGGCAAGAAAGGCAGGCACGACGTGAGCGACAGCACAGTACTCTCCGTCATCGGCGAGAGCGTCATCGCCCTGGAAGAGCCCAAGGTCCTCGAGCTCACCCGGCAGGCCCTGGACTCCGGTATCGCCCCCATCGCGGTGATCAACGAGGGTCTCACGCCCGGCATGACCGAGGTCGGCAAGCTGTTCGAGGAGGGCGAGTACTTCCTTCCCGAGCTGCTCGTCGCCGCCGAGGTCTTCAAGGCCGCCGTCGAGATCGTGAAGCCGCATCTCGGCGACGCCGTCGAGACCAAGGGCAAGGTCGTCCTCGGGACGGTCGAGGGCGACATCCACGACATCGGCAAGAACATCGTGGCGCTCGCGTTCGAGACGAACGGGTACGAGGTCGTCGACCTGGGCATCGACGTCCCGGTGGCGCGCTTCGCCGACGAGTACATCGCCAGCGGCGCCGACGTCGTAGGGGCTTCGGCGATGATCACCAGCACGCTGCCCGCGCTGCGCCGCGTCGTCAGCGACGTCCGGGCCAAGGCTCCCCACGCCAAGGTCCTGATCGGCGGCGCCCCGGTGACGCCCGCGCTCGTGGCCGAGTACGGCTCAGACGCCTACGCCGGCGACGCCATCGAGGCGGTCCGCGCGGTCGACGCGCTCCTCAGCGCCTGAGCGCGCCGCGGCGGCTGCAGGAGTGACCGTGAGCCGGGGTGACGCCGGAGACGGGCGCGGGGCGGCGTCGGCGGCCCGCGTGTACGGGAGGTCGGCGCAGCAGCTCCAGGAGAACCTGGGCGGGCATCTGCGCGCCGCGCGGGTGGAGCGCCGTCTCACGCTCTCCGAGGTGGCCTCCCGGGCCGGGCTCACGAAGGGCTTCCTGAGCCAGCTCGAGCGCGGCGAGAGCAGCGCCTCCATCGCCTCCCTGCTGGCGCTCTGCGACGTGCTCGACGTGAGCATCGCGAAGGTGCTCGAGCGGGCTTCGGCCGTCGCGGCCAGCCCGGTCGTGCGTCGCGCCGATCGAAAGACCCTGTATCTGGGCGGCAAGGGCGTGATCGACGAGCTCGTCAGCTCGCCGCACGATCGCCGCTTCGAGGTGTTCGAGACGCACCTCGAGCCGCTGGGGTCGCCCGGCGACGATCTCTACTCGCTGGGCGCCGAGTTCGGCTTCGCCTATGTGCTGCAAGGCCGGCTGGAGTTCGTGCTCAAGGACGCGTCGTACATCCTGAGGCGCGGCGACACGATCACGTACTCGCCGCGCGACCCGCACACGTTCCGCAACCCGTCCTCCACGCGACCGGCGGTGGTGATCTTCCTGAAGTCGCCGGCCGTGTTCTGAGGCGCAGCATGGGCTCACTCTCCATCCCCGGGCAGGCTGCCGGCGACGCCCGCGGCCCGGAGCGGGGTCCGCGGCTGCTCGTGGTCGCAGGCTTCCTCGGCTCGGGCAAGACCACGCTCGTGCTGGAGATCGCCCGGCGTCTCGTCGCCGCGTCCCGCCGCGTGGCCATCATCGAGAACGAGATCGGCGACGTCGGCGTGGACGGAGCCGCCCTGGCGGCCGAGGGCCTCCAGGTCCGGGAGCTGTTCGG
>JAAYBE010000382.1 GCA_012719015.1 Actinomycetota bacterium | reverse complement strand
TGAACCCGTCGACGCCGCGGAGCGGCGCCCGGAAGACCGCCTTGCCGTCGCGGACGCGGACCTTGTACGTCCCCACCGCGGCCTTGCGGTGGACCACCCGCAGAGTCACGACCCCGCTGTACGAGGCCGGCGTGACCTTCAGCACGAACCGGGAGGGGAGGAACGGCACGAGCTGCCCGTGGGAGACGCCGGCCTTGGGTTTGACGGCGAGCGCGGCCGCAGGGCTGACCACGGCGGGGTCGGAGCCGGGGAGCTCGGCCACGAGCGCGCCGCCACGCTGCGGCCTGAAGCTGGCGCGGTACGCGCCGTCGGCGTCCGTGACGGCCGAGGCCACCTCGACGCCGTCGAGCCTGATCACGACGGCCTGTCCCTCGGCCGCCGGCTCGAGCGCGCCGGTCACGGTCACGGCGTCGCCGAACACGACGGCGGCGGCGGAGAGCACGGCGGTGAGCGTCGGCGGGGCGGCCTCGGCAGCCGCAGCGGCGGCCGGCGCCGCGGTGGCGCTCACGGCCGGGGACGGGTCCGCGGCCGGCGAGGACGCCAGGGCGGGCGCGCCGAGCACGCCCCCCATCACGAGCAGAAGGACCGCCACCCACACGCCGCGATTGACCCGACCCCGTACGACCTTGCGCATTGAACCGCCCCCGTTCCGTCGCTGCATGAGCCCGAAAGGCAGCGATAGGGTAGCACGCCCCCGAACGCGCCGACGACCGCGGCTCGCCACACAGGTCGACCGCCGGCGACGGCGCGTGCGATACCATGGTCCACAGCCGCCCCGGGATCCGACGGGGAGGCGCGACACGGCCGCTCACGACCGCGAGGAGTGTGGACTGATGCTCGACGTGAAGATGGTGCGCTCCGACCCGGAGATCGTCCGCCGAGCCTTGACCCGCCGGGGCGAACCCACGTCGTCGCTGGACGAGTTCCTCGCCGTCGAGGAGCGTCGACGGCGGCTCCTGACGGAGGTCGAGACGCGGCGCAGCGAGCGCAAGCGCGCCAGCGACGAGATCGCCGCCGTCAAGAGAGCCGGCGGCGACGCCGGCGAGGCGATCGCCGCCATGCGTGCCCTGGGCGAGCGGATCAAGCAGCACGAGGCGGCGCTCGCCGAGACGGAGACGCGTCTCAGGGAGATGCTGCTCGCCCTGCCCAACATCCCGCTGCCGGACGTGCCCGACGGCGGCGAGGACGACTCCGTCGTCCTGCGCGAGGTCGGGGAGCCGCCGCAGTTCGACTTCGAGCCCAAAGACCATCTCGACCTGGGCCTCGCTCTGGACCTCATCGACATGGAGCGCGCCGCCAAGGTGAGCGGCTCGCGCTTCGCCTACCTCAAGGGCGAGCTGGTGCGCCTGCAGTTCGCCCTGGTCAACTACGCGCTCGGCATCATCGAGAGGAGAGGCTTCCGCCCCGTGATCCCGCCGGTGCTCGTCCGCGAGGAGGCGATGTGGGGCACCGGCTTCTTCCCCACCGACCGGGCCCAGGTGTACGAGACGGTGGACGGCGACTGCCTGGTCGGCACCAGCGAGGTGCCGCTGGCCGCGATCCACATGGAGGAGTTCCTCGACGAGGCCGAGTTCCCGATCAGGTACGCAGGCTATTCGACCTGCTTCCGGCGCGAGGCCGGCGCCGCCGGGCGCGACACGCGCGGGATCCTGCGCGTGCACCAGTTCGACAAGGTCGAGATGTTCAGCTTCTGCGCCCCGGAGCAGAGCGAGGCCGAGCACCGGGTGATCCTGGCGGCCGAGGAGGAGATCCTGCAGGGCCTGGAGATCCCGTATCGGGTGGTCAACATCGCCGCCGGCGACCTCGGCGCCCCGGCGGCACAGAAGTTCGACTGCGAGGCGTGGCTCCCGGGCCAGCAGCGCTACCGGGAGCTCACCAGCTGCAGCAACTGCACCGACTACCAGGCGCGGCGCCTCAACACCCGTTACCGCACGGAGAAGGGGCCGCGCTTCGTGCACACGCTCAACGGCACCGGCGTGGCCGTCGGCCGCACCCTGATCGCCATCATGGAGAACTGCCAGCAGGCCGACGGCAGCATCGCGGTGCCCGCCGTGCTGCGCCCCCTGATGGGCCGGGACGTCATCGGCCGCTGAAGAGGCGGCCGCCCGCGGGTCGCGGCGGCCTGCAGTCAGTCGATCCGGACCGCCGGCCCGTAGGCGGCGCCGGCGCCGTTCTCGCACCAGGGGATCATGTACGAGTGCACGTCGACGGCGGCGAAGGTGGTCTCGAGCAGCGTCTTGACGCGGCGCAGGTCGCGCTCGAGCAGCTCCCGCTGGTCGAAGCCGAGGCCGCCGAGCGCCCGCTCGTAGGCGGTGCAGTCCTGGTGCGCCACGAGGAAGATCGTGCGCACGTCGTGAGCCTCGACGATCTCCCGCACACAGGCGAGCGCGACCCGACGCTCCGACCCAGGTCGCGTGAGCAGAAGCAGCCCGCCGGGCACCAGCATGCGGTTCGCGTTCGGGTGACCGACCTCGCGGAGGAGGCTCTCGAGGCAGCCGGCGACGCGGCCGTCCGAGCAGGCGATGACGAGTGTGTTCACGCGCCGGAGTATCGCAGACGCCGGCGCGGGCGGACAACCCTCGCGCCCCGAAGCCCGCCGGCGTGTCTCGACACGCCGGCGTGACCGAGCGTCGGGTCATCCCCGTTGGTACACTGGCCCTGTCGGAGGGGTGGCCGAGTGGTCGATGGCAGCGGTCTTGAAAACCGCCAGCGGGGCGACCCGCTCGTGGGTTCG
>JAAYBE010000381.1 GCA_012719015.1 Actinomycetota bacterium | reverse complement strand
GCCTGACCTCCTCCAGCGCGGGCGGTGACGGGATCCGGTCCGGTCCGAGCGAGGTCAGGAGCTCCTCCCGCTGGCCGGCCACCGGCTCACCCTCGATCCTTCCGAAGCGGCCGAACAGGTCGCTGCTGAAGAGGATGCCCCGGCGGCGCTCGAAGAGCATCAATCCTTCCCAGAGGTGGACCTCGGAGGGGTAGGCGAGGAACTCGAGCCGGGCGTCCGGCGTCTCGAGCACGCTCCCCGGGCGTTGCACCGAACACGCGCCGTCCAGTCCGAACCCGGCGATCTCCCGCGCCGTGACCTCGGAGCAGAGGAGGCGGACATCCGGGTAGCGGCGCCGCAGGACGCCGAGCCCGCCGCACTCGTCGCTCTCGAAGTGCGAGGCGAAGACGTACGCGAGGTCGCGGTCGCCCAGCGCGTCGTCGAGACGCGGGAGCAGGTCGGCCGCGTGCGGGGCGGCGCCGGTGTGCACCAGCAGAGGCTCCGCGCCGAGCAGCAGGAACTGGTTGAACGACAGGTCGATGGGGTCGAGGTAGCTGGTGAACTGCAGCAGGTCCTGGTCGATCCGCAGGGTGTCCATGTCTCCCGATCTCCTCGGAGGGTGGCGGGTCAGCCGCCGTCCGCCGACCGCGGACGGGCGGCCTCAGGATCGTCCGCGTTCGCGCTCAAGGCAGCTGCGGCCGCGTGGTGAGTTCGTTGGGCGGGTTCCACGACCGCAGCACCCGCAGGTAGTTGGCCCGCTCGAACGCGGCCGGGTCGTCGCTGGCGGCGTAGCTCACGCTGCCGCGCAGCTCCTCGACCGTGAAGTACTCGTTGGCGTCCAGCCACGCCATCAGCTCGCGCTCCATGGTCGCGAGGTGCTCCCGCCCGTGCCGCAGGAGCGCCGACGTCGTCATGGCGACGTCGGCGCCGACGAGCAGGGCCTTGGCGACGTCCACGCCGCTCGCCACCCCGCTCGAGGCGGCCAGACAGGCGCGGCCGGCGCTGAGCGGCCGCAGGATCGCGAGCCAGCGCAGGGGCAGCCGCAGCTCCCACGGCTCGCTGAGCGAGACCCTGGGGATCACCTCGCGCGAGTCCGGGTCGATGTCGGGCTGGTAGAAACGATTGAAGAGCACGAGGCCGTCCGCCCCCGCCTCGATCAGCCGCACGGCGTGGTTCGCCAGGGCCGAGTAGGCGGGCGAGATCTTCACCGCGAGCGGCAGGCGCGTGGCCTGGCGTACCCGCCTCACGACCTCGACGTCCCGCTCTTCGACCGCGGCCCCGGTCTGGGCCGGGTCCGCCGCGATGCGGTAGAGGTTCAGCTCGAGCGCGTCCGCCCCGGCCTGCTCGATCTCGCCGGCGAAGTACGCCCAGCCCCCAGGGGACGTCCCGTTGAGGCTGGCGATGACGGGGATGTCGAGCCGCTGCTTCATCTCGCTGACGGAGGCGAGGTAGCGCTCGGCGGTGCTCTCCACGGCGGCGAGCGCCGGGAAGTAGTTGAGCGCCTCCGCGAAGCTCTCCGAGCCCTGGTCCAGCGCGCGGCTGAGCTCGTCCTGCTCGCGGGCCACCTCCTCCTCGAACAGCGAGGGCATGACGATGGCCGACGCGCCGGCCTCCTGCAGGCGCAGGGCGCTCTCCGGCGTGCGGGTGTACGGCCCCGCCGACGCCACCAGCGGGGTTCGCAGCTCCAACCCCAGGTAGCGTGTGGTCAGACGGCTCACGAGTCCTCCTTCCCCGTCCCAGCGTCCCGGGGCTCATCGGCGGGTACGTCGTCCATCGCCGACGTGTCGGTGCGTTCCATCGCGGCGAGCTGTTCGTAGTAACGCCAGCGTTCGTCGATGTCCGCCTGGAGTATGTCCATCAGCTGTTCGTAACGCTCGGGGTGCGTCCGGTTGAGGATCGCGAACCGGGCCTCGGCGTCGGCGAACTCCCTCACCGGGATCGACGGCGCCTTGGAGTCGAGCGTGAAGGGACGGCCCTCCGCGGCGGCGGTCGGGCGGAACCGGTACAGCGGCCAGTAGCCGCTCCTGACCGCGGCCTTCATGTGGTCCATCGCCCGCGACATGTCCATGCCGTGCGCCGTGCAGGTGCTGTAGGCGATGACCAGGGACGGGCCGGGCCACGCGTCGGCCTCGATCAGTGCCTTGACGGTCTGCGCGTCGTTGGCGCCCATCGCGATGTGCGCCACGTAGACGGTGCCGTACGCCATGGCGAGGGCGCCGAGGTCCTTCTTCGCCGTGCTCTTGCCGGCGGCGGCGAACTTGGCCACCGCCGCCCGCGAGGTCGCCTTGGAGGCCTGGCCGCCGGTGTTGGAGTAGACCTCGGTGTCGAGCACGAGGATATTGACGTCGCGGTCGCCGGCGAGCACGTGGTCGAGGCCGCCGAAGCCGATGTCGTAGGCCCAGCCGTCGCCCCCGACGATCCACACGCCCTTGCCGACGAAGTCCCCGGCGAGGGCGAGCAGGTGGCGGACGTCGGCGTCGTCGTCCATCTGGTCCAGCGCGCCGGCGAGGGCGGCGACGCGCCGGCGCTGCGCCGCGAGGTCCTGCTCGCCGTCGCGGCCGGGGCGGAGGAGCTCGGCCACCAGCTCCGGGTCAAGCCTCGGCGCGAGGCGCTCGAGCAGCAGGCGCGCCCGTCTGGCCCGTGCGTCGGAGCCGAGCCGCATGCCCATGCCGAACTCGGCCGCATCCTCGAACAGCGAGTTGTTCCACGCCGGGCCACGTCCGTCCCGGTCGGTGGTCCACGGGGTGGTCGGCAGGTTGCCGCCGTAGATCGACGAGCAGCCGGTCGCGTTGGCCACCACGATGC
>JAAYBE010000380.1 GCA_012719015.1 Actinomycetota bacterium | reverse complement strand
GCGGTCCTGGCGCAGCAGTTCGCCATGTACAGGCGGCTCGGTCGCCGTTACGGGATCATCCAGATGGACGTGGACGTGCTCAAGGAGATCAACGACCGGCTCGGTCACGCCACGGGCGACGAGGCCATCCGGTTCATCGCCGGCGTCCTGGCGGACAACGTCCGCGAGATGGACGTGGCCGCCCGCTTCGGCGGCGACGAGTTCGTCGTCGTCTGCGGCGTAGGCGGCCGGGACCATCTCGAGGCGTACGGCCGGCGGCTCATGCGCCTCGTCCACGACTCGTGCTTCGTCCCGGCCGAGAGGGCCGGCCTGCGCCTCACCGTCTCCGCCGGGGGGACGCTCGTGACCGACGACGACGTCGACGAGCGCGAGGCGCTGCGCCGCGCGGACCGGGCGATGTACGCGGCCAAGCGCAGCGGCCGCCGGGAGTTCGTCGTCCTCGACGGCGACGAGCCGCAGCGCTGACCCCGGCGGCGGACCGCGGCGCGCCTCGGCCAGGGGCGCCGCGGCGCGCCCGACATCACGGAGCGGTCTGCCGGGTTCATGCGACCGCGTCGCTCCGCAGGGCGAGCTGGCCGCAGGCGGCCTCGATGTCGCCGCCCGGTGACCTGCGCACCGTCACGCTCACACCGGCTCCCTCGAGCCGGCGCCGCAGCGCCTCCACCTCCTCCGGCCGGGGAGACGAGAACTCGCCGCCGGTCTCGTTGTAGGCGATCAGGTTGAGATGGTAGAGCGGCCGGCGCAGTCTCCGCGCGAGCGCCGCCGTCTCTTCCGCCGTGTCGTTGACGCCGCGCAACACGACGTACTCGAACAGCAGCTTGCGACGCGTGCGGCCGACGTACCGCTCGCAGGCGGCGAACAGCGCCTCGAGCGGGTACGTCCTGTTCAGCGGCACCAGCCGGTCGCGCAGCGCGTCGGTGGCCGCATGCAGACTGACGGCGAGGTTCAACTGCAGCGGCTCCGCCGCGAACCGGTCGATGCCGGGGACCACCCCCGCGGTGGAGACCGAGATCGATCGCGCCGCGAGACGGAACCCGGCGGGGTCGTTGAGCAGGCGACAGGCGCGCAGCGCCTGCTCGTAGTTGTGGAAGGGCTCCCCCATGCCCATGAGCACCACGTTGGTGACGTGACGACCCTCCTCGCGCAGCAGACGGGCGAAGTGGAGCACCGGGTCGACGATCTCCTCGGCCGTGAGGCCGCGACGGAGCCCGAGGCGCCCCGAGGCGCAGAAGGGACACCCCACGGCGCAGCCGACCTGCGTGGACACGCAGACCGTCGCACGCCCGGCCACCTGCATGAGGACGGCCTCCACGGGGTGGCCGTCCGCGGTGGCGAACAGCGTCTTCCGCGCCGTGCCGTCCGGCGCGACCCGTGTCTCCCTCTCCGTGAGCGACAGCGGCGAGAGACGTGCGCGCAGCGCCCGGCGCAGCGCCAGCGGGAGTGTGGTCACGGCGTCGAAGTCCGTGACCAGCCCGCGTGTGAGCGCCTCGTAGACCTGGCGCGCGCGGTAAGCAGGTTGGCCGAGCTCCGCGAGCGTGGCCGCGATGACGGCGGGATCGAGCACCCCGCCATTCTACGCCGGGCAGGGAATCACGACGGAGAGCGCGAAGACCATCAGGACGTGAGAGAGACACCGACCTGGAGAACGCCGGCGTCATGACCACCCTCCACTTCATCGGCATCGCCGTCGCGGTCCT
>JAAYBE010000052.1 GCA_012719015.1 Actinomycetota bacterium | reverse complement strand
CCCGCGACCGCCGCTCCCCACCCCGAGTCGGGCTCGACGCACGCCTCGCGCAGGTCGCTGAACGTGGCCGCCAGCGCCTGGGCGAAGTGCGGGCGGTCCACGACCGGCGCGAAGTAGCGCAGCTCGCCGGCGTGGGCCGCGGTGACGCGCCGGGCGATGCGCTCGCGCAGCGCTGCGCCGGCCACCACCGGCGGCTCGCCGCGCGCGGCGGCGACGAGGTCGGCGGCGAAGCGGCCCAGCGTGGCCACCTCGAGGTTGGCCACCGCGCCGCGCTCCCGCACCAGGAGGTCGAGCACGCGGGTGCGCAGGGCGGCGGAGCCCACCACGACGACCAGCGGCGCCAACGGACGGCCGTCCTTGAGCTCGCGGACGCGCTCGCAGAGCGCCTCCTCGAGCTGGGAGAAGCGTCCGCTGACGAGCCACCCCTGCTGTGCCCCGGCCGCCGTCGTCATGGTCGGACGGAGCGTACCACGCGCCTTGGACGGATCGGCCGCGCCGGCCGGGTCCTCGCCCGCGCCCGCGCGGCGCCTCAGGTTCAGGCTCAGGTCAGGTCGCGGATGAGGTCTGCGTGCTGCGGATACGCCGCCAGCAGCGCGTCCCGCTCGCCGAGCTCGAAGTCGGCGAAGTCGAACCCGGGCGCGACGACGCAGCTCACCAGCGCCCAGGCCCTGTCGGCCGGCAGGTGGGGTCCGCCCGCGAGGCGGGCGCCCTGCCAGCTGCCGGCCGGCGCCACCGCCTGCGGGAGCGGCACGCCCGCATCCCCGCCCGCCGCATCCCCGGCCGCCGCGCCCCCGGTCGGCGCGCCGCCCGCCGCGCCGGGGTCGGCGAGCACGCGCCGCAGCAGCCCGCCGTCCGGCGCGATCGTGACCAGCTCGAGCGGCACGCCCGCCTGGTAGATCCACAGCTCGTCGCTCGCCAGCCGGTGCAGTCTGCTGGGCGAGTCCTCGGTGACGAGGAACATGATCGCCGTGGCCGCCGGCCGCTCGCCGCGCGCCGTCGGCGTCGTCGGCGCGGCGCGGAACGTCTCCACGAAGTAGCCGCCCTCGGGGTGCGGCTCGAGGCCCAGGGCGGCGGCGAGTTCTGCGGCGGTGGGTCGCATGCCGCCAGATTACCCCAACTGCGGACGCGTGTGCGACGCCGCCCCGGTCGCGTGCGGCCCCGCCCCCGTCCCACGCAGGCCGCGGCGGCCCGCGGACGCCCCCAATGGAGAAGCCCCTCGTCCTGCCGGACCGAGGGGCCTCCCTTCAGCAAGCCGTAAGCCGGATCCTGTCGTGGGTGGCCATCCATCTAGGCCGTCCGTCACCGGACGGCTCGTGCGGCCGAGACCCGGGGGCTCGGGCGAGCGACCCTCGAACGCCCCCCTATTTGGCCTTGCACCGGGCGGGGCTTGCCGAGCCGGCCTGTCACCAGGACCGCTGGTGAGCTCTTACCTCACCGTTTCACCCTTGCCCGCACCTCCGAAGAGGCCGCTGGCGGTCTGCTCTCTGTTGCGCTTTCCCTCGGGTTTCCCCGGCTGGCCGTTAGCCAGCGCCCTGCTCTGCGGTGTCCGGACTTTCCTCGAACGGCGCCTCGCGGGCGTCGGAGCGCGGCGCGACGCGGGTCGTCCGCGGCCACCTGGCTTGCCCTTTGAGTCTACCACCGGGACGCGTCGCCCAGTCCCGCTCCTCCGGAT
>JAAYBE010000379.1 GCA_012719015.1 Actinomycetota bacterium | reverse complement strand
GAAGACCGGCGCCGGAAGGCGCAGGAGCACGAGCCGCAAGACCACGACCGAAGCGTGACGAGCCCCGGGACGGCCTGGGACTTCTGACCAGCGACACAGCGGAGGGCCGTAGTGACATGACGAAGATCCTGACCAGAATGGGTGACAGCTCGAACGTCGAGCTCACCATGGACGAGTTGCGCGCCGAGTTCATCACGGGCTCGGAAGAGGCGGCGCAGAAGGCCAAGATCCCGGCCCTCACCGAGAACGAGATCGACTACCTGGTCGACATGTTCGCCGCCCCGACGCGCATCTGGGGCGTGCAGCGCGGCAACGAGGTCGTCATGACCAAGGACGGCTGCGTCAACGCGCTCAACTCCTCGCGCGTGTCGAGCGGCGTCACCGCGCCGGTCAACCGCGAGGTCGGCGTGCGCCTCTTCGAGTCGATGCTCGGCTTCGACTCGATGGAGGTCTCGCACAACGACTACTCCGTGAAGCCGCAGCGCTTCCTCAAGGCGCTCGAGCAGCTGCACGTCGAGATCCTCATGGAGACGACGATCTTCCCGCTGCTGTACGGCTTCATGCCCAACCTCGGGCTGTACTTCCGCCCCGACGGCTCGTTCGAGAACCCGAGCGACCTCCTGCCGCTGGGCAAGATCAAGGAGGCCCGCGAGGCGCAGGAGGCCGCGGGCCAGGCGTGTCTCGACGACTGCATCGAGATGAGCGACTGCATGGTCGAGATGGGCGCCGACGGCATCGACTTCGACACCGTCGCCTCCACCGGTGACGGCGAGTTCCACGCCGTCCTTAAGGCCTGCGAGCACGTCGCCAAGGACACCGGCCTCCCGGTGGAGATCGGCATGTCGGCCGAGATGGTCCTCGGCTTCCACGGCCAGCTCGAGTACAACGGCAAGCGGCTCGCCGGCATGTGGCCGCACGAGCAGCTGCAGGTGTGCGAGGAGGCCGGCTGCGCGATCTTCGGCCCGGTCTCCAACACCAACACCCGCAAGACCACGCCGTGGAACCTCGGCAAGGCTCTCACCTTCGTGAAGGCCTGCACCGAGATCGCCAAGATCCCGATCCACCCGAACGTGGGCATGGGCGTCGGCGGCGTGCCGATGTTCGAGACCCCCGCGGTCGACGTCGTGACCCGCTGCAGCGCGGCCATGATCGAGATCGGCAAGGCCGACGGGTTGTAGGTCGGCACGGGTGACCCGGCCGGCATGCACCTGGCTCATCTGTTGGCCTCGTCCATGGGCGGCATCCGGGCAGCCGGAGATCTGGTTGCGCGTATGCAGCTCAAGAAGATGAGGATCCACGAAGCCAAGAAGTACGTCGCCGACAAGCTCCACGTCACTCCGCTGGACCTGTCCGACCCGACCTTGATGCGGGGTCTCAGGGAAGAGCTCGACATCGGGATCGTCACGGGCGTTCCGGGCGTGGCCAAGGGCATCGCGGCCAAGGCCAACATCAGCAAGCTGCTCGACATCGAGATCAACTCCGTCGAGCAGTTCAAGAAGAAGACCGGTCTCCACTGGTGAGACGCGGGAGGGGCCGGCCGGCCGTGTCAGCGGCCGGCCGGCCCCTCTTCTCTTTCAGAGGTCGGTGAGCGGGGGCGTGACAGTGCGGGGAGAGTCGTCCGACAACGTGGTGGAGCAGACACGACTCGTGATGTTCGACCACGACGGGGTGATCGTCGACTCGCTCGACGTCTTCGCCGCCGCCTTCATCGACGCCTGCGCTGCGGTCGGGATCGAGGGCTTCACGCAGGTGGACGACCTGCTCGCGGTGATGGACGACAACTTCTACGCGGGCATGCGCGCGCGTGGCGCCGCCGACGCGGACGTGGAGGTGGTGCTCCGTCGGGTCGGCCAGGCGCTGGTGCGTGCCCGTCCGTGGCTCCGGCCGTTCCCCCTGGTCCCGCAGGTGCTGGCCGAACTCGCCGAGGCGTTCACCGTGATGATCGTGACGTCGAGCCCTGGTGAGGTCGTGGAGGGCTGGCTGCGCCGCCACGCGGTGAAGGGCGTGAGCTCCGTCCTCGGTGCGGAGGCCGGGAGCAGCAAGACCGGGAAGATGCAGGCGCTCATGGCGCGCTTCCCGGGGCAGACTGCGTACTGGTACGTCGGCGACACGGCGGGCGACATCCGGGAAGCGCGTGAGGCGGGGGCGACGCCGCTGGGCGTCGCCTGGGGCTGGCACGAGCCCCGGCGGCTGGTCGAGGCCGGCGCGGAGCGGATCGCCGCCTCGCCGGCGGACCTGCTGACGATCATCGCCCCGGGATTGG
>JAAYBE010000378.1 GCA_012719015.1 Actinomycetota bacterium | reverse complement strand
GGTGCGCTCGTCGATCTCGGCGTCCCGGCTGCCGAAGACGCCGGCGATCACCAGCGCGCGCTCGACGTCGGCGATCACGAGCATCTGGTCGTCGAGTGTGCGTTCCACGCCGTCCAGCGTGACGATCCTCTCGCCCGCCGCGGCCCGGCGGACGATCAGCCTGCCGCCGCGGATCTTGCCGGCGTCGAACGCGTGCAGCGGCTGCCCGTAGGCGAGCATGACGTAGTTGGTCACGTCGACGACGTTGTCGATGGGCCGCATGCCGGCGTGCGTGAGGCGCGCCTTGAGCCACGCCGGGGAGTCCCCGATGCGCACGCCCCGGATCACGGTGGCGCCGTAGCGCGGGCACAGCTCCGGAGCGGCGATCTCGACCGCGATGTCCTCGGCCGCCGGCGCGCCGCCGAACGCCGCCGCGGGCGCGGTGGGCGGCGGCGCCAGGTCCAGGCCCGCCGCCGCCGCGACCTCGCGGGCGATGCCGTAGATGCTGAAGCAGTCCGGGCGGTTCGAGGTGAGTTCCAGCTCGAGCACGTCCTCGGCCACCGGCAGGTAGCGCTGCAGCGGGTCTCCGACGACCCACTCGCCCGGGAGCACCGCGATGCCCGGGCTCTCGTCCTCGTAGCCGAGCTCCTGCTCGCTCATGATCATGCCGTCGCTCTCGACCCCGCGCAGGTTGGCCTTCTTCAGTCTGAGGCCGCTCTCGAGCACGGCTCCGCTGAGCGAGACCGGGACCACGTCCCCGGCGACGAAGTTGTGTGCGCCGCAGACGATCTGGCGCACGCCGCCGTGCCTCTCCCCCACGTCGACGGTGCACAGGTTGAGCCGGTCGGCGTTGGGGTGCTTCTCCTTGGTGAGGACCCTGCCGACCACGAAGCGGCTCAGGTTGTCCGCCTCGCGCGGGGCGCCGACCCGGTCGATGCCCTCCACCTCGGTGCCGCTCATGGTCAGGACCTCGGCCATCTCCTCGACCGTGCCCTCCCAAGCGACGTACTCCTTGATCCAGCTGAACGGGACTCTCATCGTGTCCGCCTCCTCAGAACTGCCGCAGGAAGCGGACGTCGTTGTCGTAGAACAGGCGCAGGTCGGGGATGCCGTGGCGCAGCATGGCCATGCGCTCCACCCCCATGCCGAAGGCGAAGCCGGTCACCGTCTCGGGATCGTAGTCGACGAAGTCGTAGAGCGCCGGGTCGACCATGCCGGCGCCCATGATCTCCAGCCAGCCGGAGTACTTGCAGGAGCGGCAGCCCTCGCCGCCGCAGAGCCCGCAGTCCACGTCGACCTCGATGCTGGGCTCCGTGAACGGGAAGAAGTGGGGCCGGACCCTGATGCGCCGCTCCGGCCCGAAGAACTCGCGCGTGAAGTGCGCCACGGTCCCTTTGAGGTCGGCCAGCGTGATCCCCTCGTCCACGACCAGTCCCTCGATCTGGTGGAACATGGGCGTGTGCGTCGCGTCGGAGTCGCGCCGGTACACCTTGCCGGGACACAGCACGTAGACGGGCGGACGTTGCTGCTCCATGACGCGTACCTGGACGGGAGAGGTGTGGGTGCGCAGCAGCACACCGCGGTCGGCGTCCACGACCGCCTCGGGCATGGTCTCGCGCGGCTCGACCACCCAGAAGGTGTCGTGAGCGGAGCGCGCCGGATGGCTCGGCGGCGTGTTGAGCGCCGTGAAGTTGTAGTAGTCGAGCTCGACCTCCGGACCCTCGGCGATGGAGTACCCGAGGCCGATGAAGATGTCCTCGACCTCACGCATGGTCTGGGTGATGAGATGCTCGTGCCCCGCCGGGAACGGACGGGCCGGGAGAGTGACGTCGAGGCGCTCGTGGGCCAGCGAGGCGGAGAGCGCCTCGCGCTTGAGCTCAGCCTCGCGCTCCTCCACGAGCGCCTCGAACTCCCTGCGGATGAGGTTGCCGCCCTTGCCGACCAGCGGCCGCTGCTCGGGCGGCAGGCCCGGGATGGAGCGCAGGAAGTCGGTGAGCGGGCTCTTGCGGCCGAGCACCTGTACGCGCGCCTGCTCCAGCGCCGCCAGGTCGCCCGCGCGCAGGATGGCGTCGCGGCCGGTCTGGTAGATGGCCGCGAGCCCCGGGGCCCGCTGCTTCAACTCCTGCAGATGCGCGTCGTCCATGGTCATCCTTCCTGCGCCGCGTCCGCACGGCGTGACGGGTCTTCGGCGGCGCCGGAGGACCGGCGCGCGAACTCGTAGAGCGCGATCGCGCCGGCGACGCCGGCGTTGAGGCTCTCGACCGCGCCGGGCCGGGCCGGCGCGAGCGGTATCGTGAGCAGATGATCGACGCGCCGCGCGGCCGCCGCGGAGAGCCCGGCGCGCTCCGCTCCGACCACGAGCACCGCCGGCCGGGTCAGCGCCGTCGCGCCCAACGGCTCGCCGCGGTGGGCATCGAGCCCGTACACCACGGCGTCCGGCAGACCCGCGACGACCTCCGCCACCTCCACGCCCGCGACCACCGGCAGGGCGAAGAGCGCGCCCATGCCGGCGCGGACCGTCTTGGGCCCGTACGGGTCGGCGGCGCCCTGGGACGTGACGACGGCGGAGGCCCCGAAGGCGGCCGCCGCGCGGATGAGGGTCCCCACGTTGCCGGGGTCCTGGAGCCCGTCGACGCAGACGACCAGCGCATCGCGGCCGGCCGCCGGTGTGGCCAGCGCTGCCGCCGCCCGTCGCTCAGGCAGCGGCAGCACGGCGACCGCGTCGACCGGCGTCTCGAGCGTGGAGAGACGCGCGGCGACGCGGTCGCTCACGACGAAGACGCCGGGCGCCGGCGGGCCCGCCGCGGCGCCCGGTCCCTGGCTGGGCCCTCCTTCGGCAGGGTCGGCCGGCACGAGGGAAAGGCGCTCGCCGAGGTCGTCGGCGACGTCCTCGCGCAGGAACACGACCTGCGGCCGCCAGCCTGCGGCGAGCGCGGCCGCGACCACGTCGGCGCCCTCCGCCAGGAAGGCGCCTTCGCGGTCGCGGGACCTGCGCCGGCGCAGCGACGCCGCACGTTTGACGAGGGCGTTCTGCGGGCTCGTCAGCGGTGGGCCGAAAACCCCAAGCGGCTCGCTCCCGGCCTCAGGCGGCCTTGGCCGCGGCGATCGCCGCCCGGGCCTGCTCGACCAGTGAGGCGAAATACGAAGGATCGTTCACGGCGAGCTCGGCCAGGATCTTGCGGTCGAGCTCGATCTGTGCGAGCTGCAGTCCGTGCATGAACTGGTTGTAGGACATGCCGTTCTCGCGCGCGCCGGCGTTGATGCGCACGATCCACAGCTTGCGGAACTCCCGCTTGCGGACCCGGCGGTCGCGGTAGGCGTACTGGCCGCTGCGCTGGACCTGCTCCTTGGCCCGCTTGTAGCTGGAGGTCTTGGTCGCGCGGTAACCCTTGGCCTGCTCCAGCACCTTGCGGCGCTTCTTGCGCGCGCTGATGCTTCGTTTGACACGAGACATTGTGCGTACTCCTTGGAACGTGCGGGCTCAGCGGAGCCCGAGCAGGCGCTTGATCCCCTTGGTATCGGCCTGGCTGACGTCGTACATCTTGCGGAAGCCACGCTTACGCTTCGCGGTCTTGTGCTCGAGGATATGGCTCTTCATCCCGTGGCGACGGAGCACCTTGCCGTTGGCGGTGACGCGGAAGCGCTTCTTGGAGGCGCTGTGGGTCTTGGTCTTGGGCATCCGTACCTCCTCCCGACTACTTCACCGGCGCGAGCATCATGACCATGTTGCGCCCGTCCTGGACGGGCATGGACTCGATCACGCCGTACTCCTTGACGTCCTCGGCGAGCCGCATCAGCAGCTGCTCGCCGCGCTCCGGATGCACCATCTCACGACCCCGGAACATGATCGTCACTTTCACCTTGTCCTTGTGCCCCAGGAAGCGGAGCACGTGCCCCTTCTTGGTCTCGTAGTCATGCTGACCGACCTTGGGCCGGAACTTGATCTCCTTGACCACGATCTGGCTCTGGTGCTTGCGCGCCTGCTTCGCCTTGAGCTCCAGCTCGTACCGGTACTTGCTGTAGTTCATGACCCGGCACACGGGCGGGTCGGCGTTCGGGGCGACCTCGACCAGGTCGAGGCTCTTGTCGGCCGCGTAGTCCTGGGCGAAGCGGATCGGCTTGATGCCCAACTGCTCACCGGTCTCGCTGATGAGGCGGACTTGCGGCACCGTGATGCCGTCGTTGATGCGGATGCGGGGCTCGTTGGCCCGATCCCTCATGAACCTGTCTCTTGGATTGAATGGTCTGCCCATAGACGAAAAAAGGCTCGCCGACGGCGAGCCCTCACGATCTCCTTTCTCGTGAGTCGACCCTGTCGACCGACTGATGGGCGCAGGGTGGGGCGCTCGCGGAGCTCCCGCTTTCGGCGCCCTGCAGTATACACGACCGGCGTTGCGCCGGTCGAGCGTCTCCCGTATGCTCGGGTCAGTCACGGCGACCGAGGGCATCCGGACGATGTGCACTCCGGCCCCCTCCATGGTCGCCGCTTCGGAGGAGAGCCCGCATGAAGTACGTGTTCATCGCGGCCCGCACCCTCGAGCAGGGGCGCCAGGAGATCCTCGGCAAGCATAGCGACGAGTACGCCTCCGTGGTGGGCACCCTGCAGATGAACGAGGCCGACCTCGCGGAGGCCGGCCTCACCGAGGGCGACCGCGTGCGGGTGCGCACCGAATGGGGCGAGAGCGTCTTCGTCTGCGCCGCCGGGGACCTGCCGCCGGGCATCGTCTTCGCCCCCTACGGCCCACCCACCAGCAGGATGATGGGCGGCGAGACCGACGGGACCGGCATGCCCGACTCCAAGCAATGGGAGGTCGAGCTGGAGCCGGTCTCCGACTGACGGCGGCGGACGTCGCCGGAAGGATCGACAAGGAGCACGACGAGCATGAAGAGAGACGGTCACGACGAGGCAGTGGCGCGGACTGCGGCGCCGTCCTTCGAGAGTGCGACGACGGGAGAGCGCGACGACCTCCCGGCGTGGCAGCCGATCGGCGACGGCTACTGGCTGCCGCAGCGTGTCCGCGGGAGCAACCGCGGTCGCGCCCTCGGCTGAGCGTTCCAGGCTCCGCCCCGTGAGGGCGACGCGTAACCGGACCGAACGTAAGCGCCGACGGAGGAGAACGCGACGGTGGCTATCGTCAGTGACGCGGTCTGCACCTTCTGCGGGTGCACCTGCGACGACATCGAACTGCATACCGAGGGCGACCGCATCGTCAAGGCGAAGCGCGCCTGCCGATTGGGCACCACGTGGTTCACGAGCCACGGCGCCGGAGCAGGGCAGCCGGCGGCGCTGGTCGACGGCCGCGAGGCGACCCTCGACGAGGCCGTGGAGCGCGCGGTCGACATCCTCGCCGCGGCCGACTATCCGCTCCTGTACGGGCTCAGCAACACGACCTGCGAGACCCAGCGCCTGACGGTGCTCCTCGCCGAGCGCCTGAGGGGGGCGATCGACAGCCACTCGAGCCTCTGACACGGCCCCACGGAGTTAGCCTCCCAGTTGGGAGGCCGGTCGAAGGCGACGCTCGGCGAGATCAAGGACCGGGCCGACCTCGTCATCTACTGGGGCGCCAACCCCATGGAGTGCCACCCGCGCCACATCACCCGTTACTCGACCATGCCCAAGGGGCAGTACGTGCCGGAGGGTCGCAAGGGCCGGACGCTGGTCTGTGTCGACATCCGGCCCACGCCGAGCACCAGGACGGCCGACCTCTTCCTGCAGATCCGGCCCGGCCGGGACTTCGACGCCCTCACGGCCCTGATCGCACTGGTCAAGGGCCACGAGGTGGACGCCGAGCGTCTCGCCGAGACAGGACTCACGCTCGAGCAGCTCACTGACCTGGCTGAGCGCATGAAGGCGGCGCGCTACGGAGCCATGTTCTTCGGCATGGGTCTCACCATGACCCGCGGCAAGCACCACAACACGCTCGCGATCCTCACGCTCGGGGTCGAGCTCAACGACCACACGCGTTTCATCGCCATGCCGTTGCGCGGACACGGCAACGTGACCGGCGCCGACGCGGTCTCGGGCTGGCTCACGGGCTACCCGTTCGGCGTCGACTTCAGCCGCGGGTACCCACGCTACAACCCCGGCGAGTTCACCTGCATCGACCTGCTCACGCGCCGCGAGGTCGACGCGGTGCTCGTCCTCGCCGCCGATCCCGGAGCCACCATGCCCGGACCGGCCATCGACACCATGGCGGCGGTGCCGACGATCGCCATCGACCCGCACGTCTCGCACACGAGCAGGCTGGCCAAGGTGCACATCACGACCGCCACCACGGGCATCACCGCGCCCGGCACCGTGTACCGGATGGATGAACTGCCCCTCAAGGTCAGGCCGCCGTTCGAGGGTCCGTACCCGACCGACGAGCAGGTCATCACGCGCATCCTCGCCGGGGTCGAGGCGCGCTTGCCGCGGCCGGGCGCACTCCGCAGCGAGCGTCGTCCCGTGACCGACCTCCGGCCGGAGCCCGGGGCGCAGGCCCCGCGCAGCGGCACGGTGAAGCTCACCCTGACGGCGAAGCTGGCCACGCCGATCGAGGCCGAGGTCCTCACCCCTGACGTCCTCGGGACCCTCAGCAACGCCGAGATCCTCGATCTGCCGGTGTTCGCCGGCAAGCGGCCGGCGCGGGTCGGCGATTTCTTCAGCGTGGAGGGAGACGGCGGAGATGCCGTCGAGCTGCACGGCGACCTCGCCAAGGTCAAGTGGATCGGCAGGGAGATGAGCACCGGCACCCTCACCGTCCACGGCAACGCCGGTATGCACCTGGGCTCGGGGATGAAGGGCGGCGTCATCACAGTCCACGGCAACGTGGCGGACTGGGTGGGCGCCGAGATGCGCGGCGGCGAGATCCACGTGCACGGGGACGCCGGCGGCCAGGTCGGCGCCGCATACCGCGGGAGCCCGACCGGCATGCGGGGCGGCGAGATCCACATTGACGGCAGGGCGGGCGTCGAGGTGGCCATGCGCATGCGGCGCGGCCTGATCACCATTATGGGGCCGTGCGGCGACGCCGCCGGACTGGAGATGAAGGGCGGCACGCTCGTCCTGGGCGGCGCAGTCGGCGTCCGTGCGGGTGCCTGGATGAGGCGCGGCACGATCGTCGCCTACGAGCCGCTCAAGGTCCTGCCGACGTTCCTGCACGCCTGCGACTATGCGCCGACGTATCTCCGCGTGTACCTGAAGCACCTGCGGTCGCGGGGAGTGAAGCTCCCCGCGCACGCCTGGGACGCAAGCTACCGACGCTATACGGGCGACACCTTCGGGCTCGGTCGCGGCGAGATCCTCGTCTGCGCGACGCCGGCGGACACGGCTGCCTGAACTGCGCGTCCGGACCCGCGTCGGCGTGACCGCCGGCGCGACCGGGCGCACCGGCAGGTAGGAAAGGCCGGCCCCGGCGCGAATGGCGTCGCATGGCCATCCATCATGCCGGCTTCCTCCTCGACGTCGACGGCGCCGAGGGGGACGTGAGCGCTGCGCTGGTGCGCCGACGCCTGGAGCGGGGCGACTTCTTCTGGCTCGATCTCCATGACCCGTCGCCGGAGCAGCTCGACCTCCTGCGCGACCCCTTCGGCCTGCATCCGCTCGCCGTGGAGGACGCCGAGCACTTCGGCCAGCGGCCCAAGCTCGAGGTGTTCGACGACTTCGTCTTCCTGGTCGCCTACGGAGCCGGCGGCCGCCACGGCGCTCTCGTGGAGGTGCACTGCTTCCTCTCCGGACGCTGGCTGATCACCGTACACCGCACCGACTGCCCCGCGTTCGAGGAGCTGCGTCGGGCGACCGTCGAGGGCCGGGCCCCGGCGCCCGGTCCGGCCCTTGCCCTCCATCGCGTCGTCGACGCGCTCGCGGACAGCTTCTTCCCCGAGCTGGCGAGGCTCGACGACCAGATCGACCGCCTCGAGGACGGCGTCCTGCGGGAGCCTGACGAGAAGCAGCTGCAGCAGGTGTTCAGGCTCAAACGCCGCCTCGTCCAGTGGCGCAAGGTGATCACGCCGGAGCGCGACCTCTTCGCCCGCCTGGCCGCCGGCGTCGTCGAGATCCCCGGGATGACGTCCGACGTCGAGCGCTACTACCGCGACGTCTACGACCATCTCATCCGCATCAGCGACCTGGTGGACAGCTACCGCGACCTTCTCACGGGGGCGATGGACGTCTACCTGTCCACGGTCTCCAATCGCCTCAACGAGATCATGAAGCGACTGACGATCGTCGCCACCGTGTTCCTGCCGCTCATGTTCATCGTCGGGTTCTTCGGCATGAACTTCGGCTGGATGGTGCG